>NZ_MBET01000101.1:0-149635 GCF_001954215.1 Mycobacterium sp. IS-2888 | reverse complement strand
GATTGTCGCGGACGGCGAGGCCGGCTTCGGTGGCGCGCTCAACGTCTACGAGCTGCAGAAGGCGATGAGCGCCGCGGATCGTCGCGGGCATTCCCGTATGCCTGTGTGCGCCTGGACAAGTCGATGAGGCCAAAGAGCGGGCCAACCGCATCCTGGGCGAGGCCGAAGTGTCGCCGAACTACCAGCGCCTGCTCGAACGCGGCGATGCCCGCGACGTCGGCGATCTGTGCGCGGCCGGCGACGAGAATGCCATCCTGGCGCGGATGCGGCGATTCGCCGACGCCGGAGTCACCGACCTGTCGGTGCGCCTGTTGCCGATCGGCGAGAACCGGGACGAGCTCGTCGCCTCCAAGCGCCGCACCCGCGAGATGATCGCCGCGCTCGCAACGGAGTTGCGGTGACGGCCAGCGGGCCGCTGGCGGGGATCCGGATCCTCGAAGTCGGCACCATGCTCGCCGGTCCCTATGCCACCATGCTGCTCGCCGACCTCGGCGCCGAGGTCACCAAGATCGAACCGAGCGGCGGCGAGATCTCCCGCGGCGTCGGGCCCACCTACTTCGCCAGCCTGAACCGCAACAAGTCCAGCCTCTGCTTAGACCTGAATTCCGAAGCGGGACAGCGACATTTGGGCGAGCTCGTGTCGCAGTCCCACGCGCTGCTGGTGAACCTGAAACCGTCGGCCATCCGCCGCCTGGGCCTCACCTACGAGGATCTGCGGCGGCACAACGAGCGGATCGTCTGCGTGGCGATCACCGGCTTCGGCCTGCACGGCGGCGACGATCCGGCCTTCGACTACGTGGTTCAGGCGGGCGTGGGGGCCGCCGCGCTGACCGGCGATCCCGAGGGCCCGCCGACGCTGCCGGGGTATTCGTCGGCCGACAACTCGACCGGAATGTGTGCGGCGCTCGGGCTGCTGGCCAAGATCATCTCCGGCACCGGCGGGCAAGTTGACGTGTCGCTGCGCGACGTGATGCTGTCGCAACTCAATTATCACGCCTCCGCCTACCTCAACGACGGTATCGAGCCGCAGCGACGGCCGCATGGAGCGCACTCGTATTACGTTCCGGCTCAGCTGTTTCCGACGTCAGACGGGTATCTGGCGCTGTTCATCACTCACGACGGCTTCTGGAAATCCTTCGCCGCGGAGGCGGGTATCGGCGGTTTCGAAACGATGGCCGAGCGGGTGGCCCGCCGTGACGAGGTGCTGGCCGTCGTCACGGCGATGCTGTCGACTGACTCCGCGGCCGGCTGGGAACGGCGGCTGCGACCCCTCGGAGTTCCCGCAGCGGCCGTCAGGACGCTTCCAGAAGCACTCGAGGCGACACCGGAAGTCGTCGTGACCGCGGGCGATTTCCGCCTCGTCGGGAGCCCGATCAACGTCGCGGGCTACGAACCCGAGTACCGCCCGCCGCCGGAACTCTAACCGGGGCCCGCCGAACGTGGCGGTGCAGTCACATTCGGCCTCCAGCGTGACTGCAGCGTCACGTTCGGCGTCGGTTAGGGAAGGTACTCGAGCAATCGCGGGATCGGCGCCGGGTCGAGCTGCAGCGCATCGGACATGTGCAGCTGACCGGCGTTGGCGACCATGTTGTCCAGGATGCCCTGCAGATCGTCACCCTCGAGTTCGTAGATGGCGACATACGGGCCCTCGCCGTTGACGGGACGCAGCCGGCGTGCCGCGACAATTCCGTCGAGCGCCAGCAGTTCGGGTATGTGAACTTCGTCGTACCAGGTGTTGTACTCGTCCTCACGATCGGGCGAACTGGGCACACTCTCGACGAGCATGATTCCCTTGGCCATCGTCGCCGCCTCTCCTGTGGCTACTCGTAGCGCACCGTGATCGAGTCCGTGTCCGGCACGCCCTGGCACGTCAGAATGTAGCCCTCGGCCACTTCGTCGTCTTCGAGCGCGTCGTTGACCCGCATGGTCGCGCGGCCCGCCTCGAGCTTGGCCATGCAGGTGCCGCAGTTGCCGGCTTCGCAGCTGAACGGCGGCTCCAGGCCGGCCCGTCGCGCGGTTTCCAGCAGAGTCTCGCCCGGGACCAGTGGTACCGACACTTTCTTGCGATCGAGATAGATCGTCACCGTGCCGGCCTCGGCGCCGTTTGAATCGGGATCTGACACAGTCTCCTCGATGATGTGGGCCGTCAGCATGGCCGCCCTCCATATTTGCATTCTTCAGTATAGAGAATACTATTCTCCCTAAGCGATAGGATCTTCTCAAGTCGTGCTGGACAGCTGGAAGGGACGAGACGTGACCGAGCCGGCCGCGCTCGTGTTCGAGGAACGGCGATTCACCCTGCCCCAGCTCGATGCGCTGGCCAACGGGCTGGCCCGGACCCTGGCCAAAAACAACGTCGCCGCGGGTCAGCGGGTTGCGCTCATGGCGTCCAATCGGCCGGAATTCGTTGCCGTCCTGCTTGCGATCTGGCGGCTTGGTGCCGCCGCGGTGCTGCTCAGCCCGGCGTGGAAGCGCCAGGAGGTCGACCACGCGCTGGCGCTGACCGACCCGGCCCACGCCGTCGGGGACCATCCGGTGCTGGCCGATTTGATGCCGATGTTGCACCTGGACGAACCCATTACCCCCGCAGAACCAACGCCCTCGTGTTCGCCGCCGCCGGACGGCGACGCGGTGCTTGTCTTCAGTTCGGGAACCACCGGGCTGCCGAAGGCGGTCCGGCACACTCACGCTTCGTTGAGTGTGGCCGTGCAGCACTGGCGCGACGCGCTGCAGCTGACACGGCGTGACCGCATTCAAATCGCCACGCCCCCTTCGCATATCCTCGGCCTGCTCAATATCCTGACGGCGCTGCAGATCCGCGCGTGGACGCGGCTGCATCGCCGATTCGACATCGACCAGATCCTGCGTCACATCGAAATCGACCGCATCACAATCGAGATGGCGGTCGCGCCCATCGCGCTGGCCATCGCCTCGCACCCAGACCTCGAGTCCTACGACCTGTCGTCGCTGCGCTTCATCATGTGGGGTGCGACGCCGGTCAGCGCCGACATCGCCGAAACGGTGACTCGACGTACCGGCGTCGGTTGGGTGCCGGCGTACGGCACCACGGAACTGCCCGTCATCGCGTGCAATCCGCTCGACGGGGCCCGACTGGATGCGGTCGGGCGCCCGGTGCCGGGCGTTGACCTGCGGGTGGTCTCGCTCGAGACCGGCCAACCGGTCAGCCCGGGCGAGGCCGGTGAAATCCAGGCGCGGTCGACGTCGCTGATGGCCGGGTACTTACCGGCCGAGGCGACCCAGGACGCGATATGCGACGGCTGGTACCGGACCGGGGATGTGGGCTGGCTCGACGCCGACGGTTGGCTGCGGATCACCGACCGCCTCAAAGAAATGATCAAGGTGCGCGGCTTTCAGGTCGCGCCGGCCGAAATCGAAACGGTGCTGCACGGCCATCCGGCCGTCAAAGACTGCGCGGTGTTCGGCGTTCCCGACGGGATCAACGGCGAGGCGGTTGTTGCCGCCGTCGCGGTGCATACCCGTGTTGACGCCGCGGATCTGATCGCCAGGGTGGATGAGAAGCTGGCGTCCTACAAGCACCTGAACCGGATCGTGTTCGTACCGGATATTCCTCGCCTGCCCTCGGGCAAGGTGTTGCGCCGAGTCCTAAAGGAGCGCTATGGATGTACGTCTGACAGCTGAACAGCAGCAATTGCGTGACGCCGCAGCCAAGCTGGCCGACGATCTGGGTCCCGGGGCGGTCAACGACCTGACCGACGAGGAGCGAATTGCACGGCTGGACAAGCAGGTTACGACGACGGGTTGGCGATCGCTGCGCTCCGATGGGGCCACCGGCGTCGAGGTGGCCATCGTCGCCGAGGAATTCGGGCGCCGACTGGTCGACGTGCCGTTTCTGGGTCCGGTGCTGGCCGACGATCTCGCCCGCCAGATCGATGCCGACGCCGCGGGCGTGACCATCGCCGTCGATGACCGGGTGATCGACGCGCGCGGCGCTCGACGAGCCCTGTTCCTTTCCGGCACCACGGTTTTGGGGACGGACGTGGGCGACGTTCGGACCGTGGCCGATTTGACCCGGGCCGAAGCGAGCGCGGTGGGATCGCCGGCGGTTCTCGGCGAGGTCTCCGCGGACGTTGCCACGCGATGGCGGGCACTCGCGCTGGTCACCACGACGGCGGACCTGGTGGGAATCGCCCGGGGCGCTCAGGCCGTCGCGGTCGACTACGCGAAAATCCGCGAACAATATGGCAAAGCGATCGGCTCTTACCAGGCAATCGCCCACCTGCTGGCCGAAAGCCTTGCGCTGATTGAAGGTTCGGTGAGCGTGTTGCGACATGCCGCGTGGGCGGTTGACGAACTGACGCCCGCCGAGGCCATTCGAGCCGCCCAGGTTGCGAAGGTCTATTGCGCGCGCGCCGCCCGAACGGTGTGCGAGACCGCCGTGCAGGTGCACGGCGGCATCGGCAATACGTGGGAGTGCGTGGTGCATGTCTATCTGCGGCGCGCGCTGACATCGACCGAGTTGTGGCCGGTAACGCTGAAGGAGATCGACCTTGGACTTTCGTGACTCAGCTCAGGAGGCCGCTTTCCGCGAGCGGCTGCGATCGTGGCTTTCGGCGCACGCCAAGGAGTTTTCCGGCTCGGGTGACGAGTATTGGGAGCGCATGGCCGACTGGCATCGGGCGTTGTACGACAATGGTTTTTTCGGCCTGTCCTGGCCGCACGACTATGGCGGGCAAGACCTGCCTGCGGTGTATGACGTGATTGTTGACGAAGAACTGGTGCGCGCCGGCGCTCCGCCGCGCCCCAGCGTGGGTTATCTGGTACACGGCATCGGCAGGCACGGCGGCGACGAACTGCGCAAGCGCTTTCTGCCCGGCATCATTAGCGGCACCGAGCGTTGGTGTCAGGGTTTCAGCGAGCCCGGCGCCGGTTCGGATCTGGCCTCGCTGACCACCACCGCAACCCGCGAGGGCGACAACTACGTAGTGCATGGACACAAGATCTGGACGAGCTACTCCGACGTCGCGGACTGGTGCCTGTTGCTGGCCCGCACCGACCCCGAGGCCAAGCGCCACCGGGGCCTTTCGGCGTTCGTCATCTCCATGAAACAGCCTGGCGTGCAACAGCGCCCGCTGCGCATGATGAACGGGGTCACCAACGAATTCGGTCAGGTGTTCTTCGACGGCGCGACCGTGCCGGCGGATCGGATGGTCGGCGCTCCCGGTGACGGCTGGGCGGTCGCCATGACCGTCGTCGGACACGAGCGCGAACCGTCCACGCTGGGTTATGCGGCCAGATACGGAAAACTTGTCCGAGAGCTGTTGGCGCGCAACGACGGTCCGATTTCCGAAGAGTTGGCGTGGGCGGCCGTCCAGTCGGAAATGCTGACCCATCACGTCCGGCGGCGGCTGTCGGAACAACTCGACGGGGTGTCGCACGGACCCGAGGGGTCGCTCGACAAGCTGCTGATGACCTGGGTTGAACAATCCGTCGGACATGCGGCACTGGCCGTCACCGGGACCCGCGATCCCGATCTCCTGGGCGCCTATTTGTACAGCCGGGCGCAGAGCGTCATGGGTGGGACATCACAGATACAGAAGAACATCATCGCTTCGCGAATCTTGGGATTGGGAGTCTGAATGTACGACATGCCAGCCGAAATCGACGTCCGTGCGGAAGGCGCGTTGCGGATCATCACCCTGAACCGGCCGGAGTCCCTCAACTCGGTCAACGACAACCTGCACGTCGGGCTCGCGCGGCTGTGGCAACGATTGACCGACGACCCCTCGGCCCGCGCGGCGGTGATCACCGGGGCCGGCAGGGCGTTTTCGGCCGGCGGAGATTTTTCGTATCTCAAGGATCTGTCGGGGGATGCCGAGCTGCGCGCCAAGACCATCCGCGATGGCCGCGAGATCGTGCTGGGCATGGCGCGGTGCCGAATCCCGGTGGTGGCGGCCGTAAATGGTCCGGCCGTCGGACTAGGCTGCAGCCTGGTCGCGCTCAGCGACATCGTATATATCGCCGAAGATGCCTACCTCGCCGACCCGCATGTGCAGGTCGGGCTGGTCGCGGCGGATGGGGGACCGCTGACCTGGCCGCTGCACATCAGCCTGCTGCTGGCCAAGGAGTACGCGTTGACCGGCACCCGCATCAGCGCGCAGCGGGCCGTCGAACTCGGTTTGGCCAACCACGTGGTGTCCGATCCGGTCGCGGAGGCAATCGGTTGCGCCAAAAAGATTTTGGAGTTGCCCCAGCAGGCGGTCGAGAGCACGAAGCGGGTGCTCAACATCCATCTGGAGCGCGCGGTCCTGGCCAGTCTGGACTATGCGCTGTCGGCCGAAAGCCAGTCCTTCGTAACCGAGGACTTCCGGTCGATCGTCACCAAGCTGGCGGCGGGCAAGAACTGACTCGCTGAGACCGCGATTCAGTCGTTATGCCGCAGGAACTCACGTATCACCTGATCGAACCGGTCCGGCTCCTCGATGAACGGCATGTGGGAGCTGGACTCGAATAACTCAAACCGCGAGCCCGGTATGCGCGCGTGCATCTCCCACATGTGTTCGGGCACGCATTCGTCGTACCTGCCCGCAAGGATAAGTGTCGGCGGCGAGATTTCGGCCAATCGGTCGAACACGTCCCAATCCCGAATGGTCCCGACGATGCGAAAGTTGCTCAGCCCGAACATGGTTCCGTAGACCTCGTTGTTCATAGTCCGGAACGAGGCTTCGAGCTCCGCCGGCCACGGACGAACGCGGCACAGATGCGTTTCGTTCCAGGTGCGGATTGCGGCCTGATATTCGGGCGCGTATGTCGTGCCAGCGGCTTCGTGCCGGTCGATGCTGGATTGTGTGGCCGGATCAAGCTCGGATTTCAAGCGCGCCACCATCTTCGAGAATTCGGGTATCGACGCGAAGCTGTTGGAGATCGTCAGACTCGCAGCCCCAGACGCGACGTCAAGCACGTACTGTTGGGCCAACATTCCGCCCCACGAATTGCCGAAGATGTGAAAGCGGTTCAGCCCCAGTGCCTGTACCACGGCATCCATCTCGGCGACCGAGCGTTCCATCGTCCAAAGCCTGCGGTCGGACGGGCGCTCGGACTTGCCACACCCGAGCTGATCCCAGAAGATGACTTCGCGCTCGTCGGCCAGACGTGCCAGCGAGCTCATGTAGGTGTGCGGCATACCCGGACCTCCATGAACCGCGAGCAGCGGATAACCCGCCCCGCCGCCAACCCGAGTGAACCAGACGTTCCCGCCCGGGACCGCGATCATTCCCTGAGTCATCCGTCCACCATCGCAAATCCGCGCGTTTCCCGCAGCCTGCCCACAAGTCCCGCCGCAGTCCTGGCAGGATAGGGCAATGACCAGCGTCGCTAACCCGGTTCCGCCGCAGGATCTTTCGGGGATCGTCGGCCACCGCTTCATCTACACCTATGCAAACGGGTGGCAGTACGAAATGTATGTCAAGAACGCCTCTACCATCGACTACCGCATCCACTCCGGGCATGTCGGAGGCCGTTGGGTCAAAGACCAGAAAGTCAACCTCGTCCAACTCGACGACGACAGTTTCAAAGTGTCCTGGAGCGAACCCACCGGCACTTGCGTGGCGGTTAACATCCTCCCCGCCAAACGCCGCATCCACGGCGTCATCTTCTTCCCGCAGTGGGTCCGCACGCATGGCGAGCGCACGGTCTGCTTCCAGAACGAACACCTGGATGAGATGCGCGCGTACCGCGACGACGGCCCGACCTACCCCATCTACGAAGTCCCGGAGTTCGCCTACATCACCTTGTTCGAAGACGTCGGAACCGACGACGAGACCGTCATCGACACCGGTCCCGAAAACCTGCCCCCGGGATGGTCCAACCGCACCAACTAGCCAGGCCACCAACGCCCTCCTTGCAACTCGGACTCTCAAAATGAGAGAATATGGTTCTCGCATGCTGCGCCGCTGAACTGGAGAAAACCGTGCCCGAAGCCGTCATCGTGTCCGCCCTGCGCACCCCGATCGGCACCGCGCGCAAGGGAACGCTGCGCGACACCAGCGCATTCGACCTCGCGCACCACATCGTCTCCGAGGCCGCTGCGGACCTCGATCCGGCGCAGGTCGATGACGTGATCCTGGGCGAGGGCCTCCATGGTGGCGGCGTGCTGGCTCGGCACGCGGCCATCACGAGCGGTCTGACCCAGGTGCCCGGTTTGGCCAACAACCGGCACTGCGCGGCGGGTCAGGCGGCGGTGCAGAGCGCGGCGGCGAGCGTGCGGGCCGGGATGGACCAGCTCGTCATCGCCGGCGGCGTGAACTCCGCGTCCACGTCGCCGCGGTCACGGATGGAGGTGGACGGCGAGTGGGTCGACTGGTTCCCGCCGACCCACCCCGACCGTCCCGATGCGCCCAACCTCGACATGTCGATCACGGTGGGGTGGAACGCCGCGGTGAAGGCGGGCGTAAGTCGCGAAGAGATGGATGCCTGGGCGCTGCGTTCCCACCGCAATGCCATCGCCGCGATCGACGAGGGCCGCTTCAAAGAGGAGATCGTTCCGATCGAGACGCCGCACGGGTTGTTTTCGGTCGATGAGCATCCCCGCCGTGACACCAGCATGGAGAAGCTGGCCGCGCTCAAGCCGCTGCATCCGGAGATCGAGGGCTTCTCGATCACCGCCGGGAATGCTTGCGGAGCCAACGACGGTGCCGCGGTGTTGACCATCGCGAGCGACCGGCTCGGGCTGCCCGCGCTGGCCACCGTGCGGTCCTGGGCGTCCGTGGGCGTCGACCCGGCGATCACGGGCTTGGCTCCGGTGGAAGCGATCCCGAAAGCCCTTGGCCGCGCGGGCCTTTCGAATTCGGCAGTGGATCTTTTCGAAATCAACGAAGCATTTGCGTCGATGTGTGTGGCCACCGTCAAGATTCTCGATCTCGACCCGGACAAGGTCAACGTCAGCGGCAGCGGCTGCTCGCTGGGACACCCCGTCGCGGCAACCGGGGCCAGGATGCTCGTCACGCTGGTGCACGAATTGCGCCGCCGCGGCGGGGGAATCGGCGTCGCGGCCATGTGCGCGGGCGGCGGGATGGGCTCGGCGACGGTCATCGAGGTCGCTGCGCCATAATGCGCAAATGACCATCGCCGACCTAATTACCGGTGCGCGCAACGGGTCTCCGCGGGCGGCGGGTCGGCTGCTGAGTCTGGTCGAGGGCGAGCGGCGCGACGAGGTGTTGGCGAGCATCGAGCCCTCGTCGGCATGCGCGGGCGCGATCATCGGCATCACCGGACCGCCGGGCGCGGGCAAGTCGACGACGATCGCGGCGCTGGTCGGCGCCTATCGCGAGCGTGGGTGCCGGGTGGCCGTATTGGCCGTGGACCCGACGTCGCCGTTCAGCGGCGGTGCGCTGCTGGGCGATCGAATTCGAATGGCCGCGCATATCAACGACTCCGATGTGCTGATTCGGTCGGTGGCAACGCGTGGGCACCTCGGGGGGCTGGCCGCCGCGGTTCCGGCCGCCATCCGCCTGCTGGGCGCGATTGGTTACGACGTGGTCATGCTCGAGACGGTGGGGGTGGGGCAGTCCGAGATCGAGATCGCCGCCGTCGCCGACCCAACCGTCGTCATCCTCAATCCCGGGGCGGGCGACGCGGTGCAGGCCGCCAAGGCGGGTGTGCTCGAGGTCGCCGACATCGTGGTGGTCAACAAGGCCGACCGTGACGGTGCCGAACAGACCGTGCGGGACCTGCGCGCCGAAACCAAGGCCCCGATCGTCAGCCTCGTTGCCGCCCAGGGTGAAGGCGTCGCTGACCTGGTCGCGGCAATCGACGACCATCGCCGCACCGATAGCCGCGACCGTCGGCTGGCCCGGGCGCGGGCGCAGATCCTCTCGCTGGCCCAAACACGGCTGCGCGGCCGGGCGGACCTCGACCAGCTCGCCGAGGCAGTGGTCGACGGCCACGACGATCCGTACACGGCGGCCGAAAAGCTGCTGGCCCCGAGCACTCTGCCCCCGGACTGAACGTCGCCGTGTCCCCCGATCGGGGGAATGGGCATTCATCACTATTGCGAACCGATCGGCGGAGGTGCGCCCAGCCCTGCCGACCTACGTTGAGTTTGTGTCTAAGAAGGCGGTCAAACGCCCAAACGATCGGTTAGGAGACCGGGACATGGCTCGCACCTCGAAGCTTTTGCCAAAACCGTCTGCGGCGCCTGTCGGTGGACAGCTGGAGCTGTACCGGCGGATGTGGGCCCTGCGTCTGCTCGACATGGCATTGGAAGAGTCACGCATCGACGGTCTGCTCAACGGACCGATGGTGGCCGCATTCGGTCAGGAAGCCGTGGCCGTGGGCGCTACCGCAGCGCTTCGACCGGGCGACATCATCAGCACCGCCATCCCGCATTTCCAACACGCACAGCAGATCGGTCTGTCGCTCCCGCTGGGCCCGGCCATCGCCGAAATATTCGCCCCGAGCCGGGAGATGGGCGGCGCGTCTAACGAAGACCCGTTCGCCGCCGAATGGAAGCTGATATTCGCTGGCTCAAGCCCGCTGAAGCAATCGGTCATGTTCGCCCTTGGCGATGCCTATGCGCAGCAAGTCGCCGGGGCAGGCAAGGTCACACTGTGTGTCATCGGCAATGAGGACTCGAACTCCGTCGAGTTCGAAACGGCCGCGCGCATAGCCGTGTCGTGGCGGCTTCCGGTGGTGTTCGTCGTCGAGGACGTTCGCACCGGATCGGGGGTGCGCCGCGGTGCACGCGGGAGCCACGGGATGCCCGTGCTCTTGGCCGACGGTAGAGACGTTGCGGCGGTGCATAAATCGGTCGCCCACGCGGTAGAACGAGCGAGCGCCGGCGGCGGCCCCACGCTTGTCAAAGCGGTGACCTACCGCACCAATCACCCCTCTGGCGTCGATCCTTTGGTTTTCGCCCGACGGCGGCTGATCGGTGCCGGCGTCAGCGACGATCACCTTTACGAGGTGGAACGACGGGCTCGCCAAATGATGGCGGAGGCCATGTCATCCGCGAACGAACTGTTGGGCGCGGAGGATCCGGCTTCGTGAGCGAGCGGCACCCGCGGTCGGCCGCTAGCTGAGCAGACCTTGTCGCATGGCTTCCGCCACGGCGGCTGCGCGATCGCCGACCCCGAGCTTTTCGTAGAGGCGTTGCACGTGGGTCTTGACCGTCGACGGGGCGACGTAGAGCTCCGCTGCGATAGCGGGAATGCTTTGGCCGCGGGCAATCCGATTGAGCACCTCGCGCTCTCGCGCGCTGAGGACGGGCGCCGTGGGTGCCGCGCGCTGGCGGATTTCCGCGGCGAGGCCCCCGACAAGTCCGGGCGCGACCACGTCGCGACCCTCCGCGCAATCGAGGACCGCCTTGACGATTTCGGCGCGGGTCGAGTCCTTCAGCAGGAAGCCGGCGGCCCCCTGCTGCAGTGCCTGAAACACGATCGCCGGCTCATCGTGTGCCGAGAGAAGCAACACGCGGGTCGGCAATTCCTGGCTTCGCACCGCCGCCGCTACCTCGGAGCCATCCATGCCGGGCATTCGGTAGTCGAGCAGCGCGACATCCGGGAGGTGCGTCTTGATCAATTCCAGTGCCGCCGATCCGTCATCGGCCTCGCCGACCACGTTCACCGAACCGCTCGAGGCCAGTGCGCGCACGACACCCTCGCGAAAGAGTGGGTGATCGTCACCAACGACCACACGCACTTCGGCGGGCGTAGCCGTGTCGGCCATGGCGATGAGTGTAACCGGTTACAGAAAGCATTCGTTCGCGATTTCGCATGCTCTGATGCGTTTTCGCGCGATTTGCCACGGGCGCTCCGGAGCTGGTGAGTACGGTGATCGGGTGGCGGTGGCCAGCGACGCAGAACTGAACCGGGTGCGCAAGCTTCACCAGTTGCGCTCCTATCGGCTCGCGTCGGTCCTTCGGATCGGCGTGGTGGGCTTGATGATCGCTGCGATGCTCAGCGACACGCGCCGGTCCGAATGGCCCCCGCAAACCGCGCTGATCATCGGGTACGGCTTGATGGCGCTGTGCGCGCTGACGCTGGCCTTCTCCGGCAGCCGACGATGGCTCGCACGCGGCCGGTTGGCCGGCGTCGGCCGCGTGGAGCCGTTTGCGTTCACCGTGATCGACGTGATCGTGCTGACCGTCTTCCAGGTGCTGTCCACCAACGGACTGCACCCGCTGCTCATCATGACGGCGTTGCCGATCCTCATCGGGCTCGACGTCTCCTCCCGGCGAGCGGCGGTGGTGTTGATCTTCTCGATGGTGGGGTTCGCGATCGCGGTGCTCGAGGACCCGGAAATGGTCGGCTCGATCGGCATCACCGAGGCCACGTTCCGGTTCCTGCTCTACGGGTTCCTTTGTGTCACAGCGTTTGTCGCCGTACGCGTCGAAGAGCGGCATACCCGGTCGGTGGCCGGGCTCAGCACACTACGCGAGGAACTGCTTGCCCAGACGATGACCGCCGCCGACGTCGAGCAGCGGCGAATCTCCGAATCCATTCACGACGGCCCGCTGCAGGACATCTTGGCGGTGCGCCAAGAGCTGGTCGAATTGGAGGCGGTACTGCCGGGCGATGACCGTGTTGCGCGCGCGATGGCTGGGCTGCAGGCCGCCTCGGACCGATTGCGGCAGGCGACGTTTGAGCTGCATCCAGCGGTCCTCGAGCAGGTCGGATTGGGTGCGGCGGTGCAGCAGCTAGCCGCGCACACCGCCCAGCGTTCCGGCATCGAGGTGTCGACGGACGTCGATTACCCGCTTCGCAACGCGGTCGACCCCATCGTCTTCGGGGTGGCGCGCGAGTTGCTGTCTAACTTGGTGCAACATTCTCAGGCCCGGAATGCTTCAGTCCGCCTCGGGATCAACGAAGGCAGCTGCGTTTTGGACGTGGTCGATGACGGCGTGGGCTTCACCGACGAGGCGATAGCGCGCCGCTTGGGCGAGGGACACATCGGGCTAGCCTCGCACCGGGCCCGGGTCGAAGCGGCGGGCGGAACATTCGTCTTTCTCGATGTTCCGGTGGGCACTCACGTATGCGTCGAACTGCCGCTGAAGCAGTAGCGCAATCGGCACCTGAGGCTAAGCGCCGACGCCGCCGACCCTTTCGATGCGGATCCTGGTAAGCAGCCCCGAGGGGGAATTCGGCGGCGGGAAATGCTCGCTGGATCCCAGCATGACCTCGGCCAGCTCGGCCAACAATTCGGGTGCGCCGCCCTCGACGATGCGGGCGGACCCGGTGACGGACAGATACGGTGTGGGCTGCCCGGGATGGGGCTCCTTGGAAAGGATCGTCAGAGCCACGCGGGGGTCGCGGCGGATGTTGCGGGTCTTTCGATACTCGCGCAGATGCGCGCTGACTAGCTCGTCGCCGTCGGGCGTGGATTGGAGCGCGACCCACACGACCGAGACATGGGGGCTGCCGTCGGGGTTGATCGTAACCAGGGTGGCGTCTGCGCCGTCGCCGAGAAATTTGCGCGTGGCGTCATCGAGTTTCATTCTGTGCCTTTCACTTTGGCTTCACTTTGGCGCTAGCGGATAGGTCGATCCATTTCAGCGCCCACCGATTGATGTCGAGCAGGATGTCACCGAGCTCGACGCCCTTCTCCGTCAACCGGTATTCGACGCGCGCGGGACGGCCGTCGGCGAGAAACCGTTCGACCAAGCCCTCGTCCTCAAGGTCCTTCAGTCGCTGGGACAGCAGCTTGTCGGTCATATCGGGGATAGCCGTGGCTAGCTCGCCGAACCTCTTGGGGCCGGTGACCAGGGCGCGCAGCACGATCGGCGCCCAGCGGCGGGTCAGCATGTCGCCGGCTGCGGCGTAGTACGGGCAATAGGGGAGCCACGCCCTGGGTTCGCGGCTGTGGCCCATGTCTCACCCGCTTCCTATCCAATAGATAGCTCGCTATTCTGCAGATAGTAACATGCCCGCTGGCGATACATCTCGACACGAGGCGCAATCCAGCGCCTCGAGGGGCGTCCGCGAAAGCTGCGTGAGGCCAACGCTTTTGCTGTACGAAAGGTAGGGTTTCGATGCCGACGCTCGACCGCCACGACGACGTCTTCGTCCTCGACCTCGGCGATGGTGAGAACCGGTTCCACCCCGACTGGATCTCCTCCGTCGACGCGGGGCTGGAAGAGGTGGAGAAGGCCGACGGCCCCCGGGCCCTCGTTACCGCTGCCACCGGCAAGTTCTATTCCAACGGCCTGGACCTGGACTGGCTTGCCGCCCACGCCGACCAGCACAAGGACTACGTCGTTTCCGTTCAGCAACTTTTTGCGCGAGTGCTGTCGCTACCCGTGATCACCGTGGCCGCGGTGCAGGGACACGCCTTCGCCGCGGGCGCGATGTTCACCCTGGCGCACGACTTTCGCGTCATGCGCGCCGACCGCGGCTTCTGGTGTTTGCCCGAGGTGGACATCAACATCCCGTTCACACCCGGCATGGCCGCGCTCATTCAGGCCCGGTTGACGCCGCAAACCGCGCACGAGGCGATGGTCAGCGGACACCGCTACGGCGGCACGGACGCCGAAGCGGCCAGCATCGTCGACCACGCGGTGGCAGAGGATGCGGTGCGCGCCAAGGCCATTGAACTCGCCGGCGCGCAGGCGAACAAGGCCGGTGACACTTTGGGCGTCATCAAGGCCCGCATGTACGCCCCGGCCCTGGGCGTCCTGCGCGACACCACCACCCCGTTGGGCTGACGCTGGCATCAACACCGAGGAGAACAACCGTGACCACCGATATCGGCGCCATGACCGGCCTGGAACTGATGCGCTGGGTGCAAAGCGAACGACCCACCGACATACCGTGGATCGGCCGCCTGCTCGGCCTGCGGTTTGACGAGCTCGATCACGGACGTGTCGTGATGTCGCTCGATACCCGTCCCGACTTCGCCAACCCCCTTGGCACCGTCCACGGCGGGATCGCCGCTACCCTCCTCGACTCGGTAATGGGCTGCGCGGTCCACACCACCCTGCCCGCCGGCGTCAGCTATACCACCCTGGAAATCAAGGTCAACTACATCCGTGCCGCCAGCACCGATGGCCAAACCCTCACCGCCACAGGCACCGTCGTCCATTCGGGCCGCCGCACCGCGACGGCTGAGGGCCGGGTGGTCGACCAAGACGGCAAGCTCGTCGCCCACGCCACCACCACGTGCATCGTCCTGCCCGCGGCCTAATCCGCACGGGAATCGTTGTGCCGCTGCAGATATCCGGTGAGCAGAACGACGATTTCATCTTCGAGCTGCTGGAAGTCGACGGGGCTCGGCGAGGCGACGAGCCGGTGAACGAGCGATTCGATCGTCGCCACAACGATTTGGGCGTTGAGTCTGCTGGCGCGCACGTTCGGCTGCTGCTCGAGTAGTCGGGTAGTCCCATCCACCATCAGCTGCTCCAAGTCGTGCAGCCGGGCAAGGAACTCCGGTGCACGAGGGGCCTCTTCGAACAGCACGCGATGCAGGCGCGGATTGTCGCGGTGGTTGTCGATGGTCGCGCGCACAAATAGCCGCAGCGCATCGTCGAGCCGTTGCGGCATACCACCGGCCAACCGCTCACCGAGCAATCTGGCGCCGGCATCGATGTGCGAGTCCATCAATGCTCGCAGCACGGCGTCTTTGTTCGGAAAGTATTGGTACAGCGAGCCGATCGAGATCCCGGCGCAGTCGGCGATTCGATTGGTGGTGCCGGCGGTGTAGCCGTGGTCGGCGAAAACGCGAGCCGCAGCATCCAGAATCCGTTGCCTGGTCTGGGCGGCCCGCTCCTGTTTGGGCTGCTTACGCTCCCTAAATCGGTCCGTTGGCGCGATCGCGGATCTCCTGGGAAATGCGAGTAGTCAACCGGAGCTTTCACCAGCAGAATTAGGGTACCCTAACTACGGCCGAAGGAGTACCGGTGCGAACCGTCCACGTCGAAACAATCCTGCCGACCGACGCCGACAGGGTGTGGTCGGCGATGCTGTCCCCGGTCACCTTCCTATACGTCTGTAGGGGCCTCCTCGGCTTTCCGGCGCTGGCGGGACGCTCGGAGGTACTGCGCACCGGCGAGCGCGGAACCGGATGGTTGTTCGCATTCCATGTGATACCGGCCTACCGGCACACCATCGAAATCGTGGAGGTGGACCAGGCGAGCAGAACGGTGCGTACCCACGAGAACGGCGGACTCCTCAAGGCGTGGAACCACACGCTGCATGTCGAACCGATCGATGAACATTCGAGTCGGTACAGCGACACCGTCGACATCGAGGCCGGAATTGCGACCGCGTTCGTCGCCGCGCTCGCGAAGGGGATTTACCGCTACCGGCACCGGCGCTGGCGCAAACTCGTGCGCAAGCACATGTTGCCGGAAGGACCCTCGTACGCGAGGTAGCTGGCGCGGCGTCAGTCGAAGGTGGTGGGTAGGCCTGGATTCAGCCAGTGGGTGTGCATGAGGCGTAGCTGGGCATCGAGTATTCGTGATGTGGACAGTGGGGGCAGCTCGTCCAGAGCGAACCAGTCGATCGCTGTTGTTTCGGTCGGATCGGGCGGAACTCGGGACTGTTCGCTGCACAGGAAAAACAGCTTGTAGACGTGAAATGGGAGATGCGGCCGATGGCCTTGCTTGTCGCGGTCCAACACCGCGACAAGCTTCTCCACACTGACCTTCACGCCGGCTTCTTCCTGCACCTCCCTGACGACGGCCTCCGCGGGGGTCTCCAAAACGTCGCACCAGCCGCCTGGCAAGGTCCAGCGCCCGTCTGAGCGTTCCTGTACTAGGAGCACCTCGCCGTTCGAGTCAAAGACACCGGCTCGCACATCGACCTTTGGCGTCATGTAACCGGCGTCGAGGGCAACGATCGCACGCAGTTGCTCAATCCCGCCCTCACTCACCAGGCCCATCAGCGCTTCGGCGCACCCACGCACTTGCTCGTAGCGTTGTCTGTCGTACGGGTCATGGGCGAAGGCGAGCCCGTTCTGTGCCAGCGCGAGCAGAGATAGCGCCTGTCGGCGAATCAGATCGGCGGCATCTCTAGTGGGCGAAGTCATGTTGTCCAGTTTCCACATCTCCCAACGAAATTGCCGACGAACCTTAATTGGGGTCGCTGATCAAGAGGCGGTATCCGGCGTCGAGTTGCTCTTGCTCGAGTAGGTCGACGTGTCGTGCGCGCCATTCCCCGGAGCGCAGGTCATCCGCGAGGCGAGTGAGTCCGTCAGCCAGAGCAGAGTCACCCGCGTAGGCCAACATAGATATGCCGGCGCGGACGGTCGGGTCAAGGTAGGCCTCTGGGCGTCGCCAATAGGCGGCGCCGAACCCATCGGTGCAATCATGCGGCACCGGAACTATCTGCACTTCTGCGCCTCCTAACAGCTCCACAAGTTGATCGACTGGTACGTACAGCGCATCGTTGATCCGGGCCGCCTCGGGGAGGTATTCACGCAGCAACCAGAAGTTCTGGATCGCTGTTTGATCCCAGGTCAGGATTACTATCCGGCGACGTGTGACTCGACCCAATTCACCAATCCCCGCGGCGACGTCGCTCCAGTGGTGCACGGTCAGAATGGCCATCGCTGCGTCAGCGCACTTGTCGCGCAATGGCAAAGCCTCCGCGACGGCCCGCACGCAGGGCGCCGACCCCGGTGGCCGCTGAGCGATCATCACCGTGCTTGGCTCGACGGCGGCAATGGTCTGGGCCGGTTCATAGGAGCCAGCACCGGCCCCGACGTCGACGACAGTTCTCATTGCGGACAGCGCCGCGTGAACTTGGGTGGCAATCCGCGGATCAGGTCGTCGCGTCGCGACATAGCTAGCGCCGATCCGGTCATAGGCAACCATCGATTCAGGATGACGCACGCTGAATCCGCTGTGCCATGTCCCCCGTGAAAATGCTTGGACCATCGGTTGGGTTGGCGACTACCGTCTCCGACGTGAACCTTGACGCCGTCGCTTTTGGCGGGCAGTGGGAACGGGCATGGAATGCCCATGACGTCGAGTCGGTTCTCGAGCACTTTCACGACGACGTCGTGTTCACGTCGCCGGTGGCGGCCAAGCTTTTGCCGGCCACAGGGGGGATCGTGCACGGTAAGACCGCGCTGCGCGACTACTGGACCGCCGCATTGCAGCGAATTCCCAACCTCCGGTTCGTGGTCGAGGACGTGTACCAGGGAATCGACACCATTGCCATCGTGTACCGAAACCAAGAGAATACGCGGGTTTGCGAAGTTTTACGGTTCGGCGATGGTCTGGTGATCGAAGGGCACGGCACGTATCTCGTTGCACCGTAAAGTGATCCAAGACAGCCCAGGCGAAGGAAGTTGGTGAATGACGGACCGCTTGACCGTCGCGATTATCGGCGATTTCGATAGCTCGTATGCGCCTCATATAGCCACCAATGAAGCGATTCGCCATTCCGCGGGTGCGCTTGGGTTGGATGCCTCGGTGGCCTGGCTGGCCACTGAGTCACTGGAGTCCGACTTGAGTCCGCTGACGACTGCGGACGCATTGTGGTGCGCGCCCGGCAGCCCATATCGCAGCTTGCTCGGGGCGCTCGCCGCGCTGCGTTTCGGGCGAGAAAACGCCGTGCCTACCCTTGGTACGTGCGGCGGGTGTCAGCACGTCATTTTGGAATATGCCCGTAACGTTCTGGGCTTCGAAGACGCGCAGCACGCCGAGTATGACCCTTACGCTTCCCGGCTATTTATCTCGTCTTTGACGTGCTCTCTGGCAGGGCGCACGATGCCAGTCAACCTCGCACTGGAATCCGTTGTCGCCCAGTGCTATGGCACGGACAGGGTGAACGAACAGTACTACTGCAACTTTGGACTCAACCCGGCCTACCGTCAGGTACTTGAGGACCGTGGACTGCGCGTCACCGGGCGGGACGACGACGATGAAGCTCGGGTGTTTGAACTGCCCGAGCATCCGTTCTACATTGCCACACTGTTTGTGCCGCAGAACCGCTCGACCATTGAGGAACCGCACCCCCTCGTTACGAGTCTTCTGTCTGCGGCCGCAGAAGGCTGACGCATCGCGCCCCTGGCGCCGAACGTGTACTCAGGGCGAGATTTGTGCGGTTTTTTCGCCCTCAGAACACGTTCGGCGCAAGCCGCAAGCCGCAAGCCGCAAGCCGCAAGGCGCAAGGCGCGAGGCGCAAGGCGCAAGGCTAAAGGTCGACGGACTTCCCGGTGGCGGCCGCATGGCCGGCGCGATAGCCGAAAACCATTGCCGGACCAATGGTTCCGCCGGCACCGCCGTAGGCCCGGCCGGTGACACCGGCCATTGCGTTGCCGGCGGCAAACAGCCCGGTTATCGGGTCTCCACTGACATGGAGCACGCGGCCGTCAGGATCGGTACGCGGTCCGCCCTTGGTTCCCATCGAACCGATGCACACCGGCACCGCGTAGTAGGGAGCGGTGTCGATCGGGCCGAGCGTCTTTCCGGCCAGAGTGGTGGCGCTGTCATCGCCCCAGTAGCCGTCGTATGCGCTCGACCCCCGCCCGAAGTCGGGGTCCGTGCCCGTGGCGACCTGGCGGTTCCACTCCCGGACCGTCCGCGTGAGACCGTCGGCGTCGATCCCGGTCTTGGCGGCCAGCTCGGCGAGATCCGCCGACTCGCAGAACCAATCCGGAAGCGGTTGTCCGGGAGCGACACCCAGAAATCCATAGCGCTGTAGGTGGACGGAGTCGAACACGATCCAACCGCGATCATTCACATAACCGCCGCGCGGATCGAGGTAGTGGAACGCGCCGGCCATCGAGTTGTAATCACATGCCTCGTTGACGAACCGGCGACCGGCCGCATTGACGATGATGCTCCTCGGCCGGGTGCGTTCCAGGCGGACACTGCGGCTGCGCGGCTCGCCGTCGATGGTGTCACCCGGGATCCGCACGATTGGCACCCACCACGCCTCGCCCATGTTGCCCAGGTCGGCGCCGTGCGCCATCGCCATGCGCAGCCCGTCGCCGGTGTTGTTCGGCGGGGAGACCGCGCCGTGCATCGGTCCACGCAAGAAGGCTTGCACCAGAACGGGATCCCATTCGAATCCGCCGGTGCCCAGAATGACGCCGCGTCGAGCGCGCACGCTCAGGCTTCCTTCGGGCACGGCCACCCGTACGCCGGCGACCTCTTCATCCTCGGCGACTAGTCGTTCGGCCCGCGCATTCACCCGCGGGGTTACCCCGACGTCGAGCAAGCCTCGCAGAAGGCCCGCGATCAGCGCGGTCCCGGCGACGCAGAGATGGCTCGTTCGTTCGTCTATGGCTGCGTGCAGCCGGGCTCGGGTCTCGGCATCGAAACCGACGTTGGACCAATCGGCGGGAAACGACGTGATCTTCGTGGCCCACTCGCCCAATTGGGCGAGGTCGAAGGGGGCCGCGCTGAGCGACCGGCCTCCCGTCGGTTGTCCTCCCGGCAACTCCGGTTGGTAATCGGGGAACCCGGTGGCGATCTCGAAGCGCAGGCCGCTGTGCGCTTCGACGAAGTCGAGCATTGCCGGGCCGGTTCGCACGAACGTCTCGACCAGCGCGTCGTCCATCGAGCCATGGGACTGCGCGCGCAGGTACCGCAACGCATCCGCGACCGTCAATTCGCCGTCGGGAGAACGGTTATGGGCCGGGATCCACACGATGCCACCCGACACCGCGGTGGTCCCGCCGACGGTCGGCGCCTTCTCGAAGACCGCGACGGACGCCCCGGCCGCGGCGGCCGAGAGCGCGGCGGTGAGCCCGGCTCCGCCGCTGCCAAGCACGATGACGTCGACTTCGGAGTCCCAAGGCATGGACTGATTTCCCTTCAGCTCAGTAGCTCGGACAACTGTTTTGCGGCACGGATGACCGCGTCCTTCCCACGCATCACGACATCTTCGCGATGGGAGATAAGGTTGATACACGTTGGGGGAGAAGGGGCTTGGCGACGGACTGGCACGGCCAAGCCGTACGTGTTCGGTTCGATCTCCGCATACGTAGTCACCCACCCGCGTTCGCGAGCGCGCGCGACCAGATCGCGTTCACCGGGGCGCGGGGGCATGCTCGCGAGCAAGGCGATCCCCGCGGCACCGCGCTCCAACGGATACCGGCTGCCTTCGTGGAAGGCGAGTTGGTAGGCGACGTGGCTCGGCACGATTACTGCGACGGCCACCTGCTGGTCGCCCTCGGCGACGAGCAACGACACCGTGGTGCCGAGTTCGTCGGCCAGCGCGCGCAGCGTGGGCAGGCTCAGTTGGCGCACGTTGTGGTCGAACGACGCGCCCAGCACGGCAAGTCCGGCCGCGGGTCGGTAGCGCCCATCCTCGCCCTTGGCGACCAACCGGAACTGAGCCAACGTCGACAGCAAGCGATACGCGATCGTCCGGTGCACCCCGACTTGGTCGGCAAGCTGCTGCACGGTGAGCCCGGCCGGCGAGGCCGCCACCATCTGCAGCGCGGTCAGGCCCCTGGCCAGGGTCTGCGAACCGGTCCCCGAACCCGTCACAGCCTTGACAGACCTCCATGTGAGAGCGAAGCTCTATATATAACGCACACTATTGTGCGATATTAGCACACGAGATGAGTCGAAATCGAGAACGAGATTTCCCCCACCTGCAGCCAGAGAGGAACCGTGGCGGAGTTCGAGAGCATATGGAGCGATCTGCAGGGCGTCGCCTTTTCGCAGGGCTACCTCGACGCCGGCGGAGTCCGCACCCGCTATCTGCGCGCCGGCGACCCGGGCAAGCCGGTGCTGGTCCTGCTGCACGGATCCGGCGGCCACGCCGAGGCTTACGTCCGCAACCTCGCGGCGCACGCCGAACATTTCTGGACCTGGTCAGTCGACATGCTGGGGCACGGGTACACGGACAAGCCGGGCCACCCGCTGGAAGTCAACCACTACGTCGAGCACCTGATGGCCGTGCTGCGCACCATCGGCGTCGACCGCGCCTGCCTCAGCGGCGAATCGCTGGGCGGCTGGGTGGCCGCCCGCGCCGCCGTCGACCATCCCGACGTGGTTGACCGGCTGGTCCTCAACACCGCCGGTGGCTCCCAGGCCGATCCGGTTGTGATGCAACGGATCATCACGTTGTCCATGGCCGCCGCGGAGGACCCAACATGGGAGACGGTCCAGGCCCGCATCAAATGGTTGATGGCCGACAAGTCCAAGGACTACGACGACCTGGTGGCCAGCCGCCAGCGCGTCTATCGCCAACCCGGATTCGTCGCAGCCATGCGCGACATTATGGCGTTGCAAGACCCCGAGATTCGGGCTCGCAACATCCTCGGCCCGGCCGAGTACGGGTCGATCACCGCCCCTACGCTGGTGCTGTGGACCAGTGACGACCCCACCGCCGACGTCACCGAAGGGCGCCGCATCGCGTCGATGATCCCGAACGCACGGTTCGAGGTGATGCCGGGGTGTGGCCACTGGCCCCAGTACGAGGACGCCAAGACCTTCAATCGCCTCCATCTCGATTTCCTGCTAGGCCGCTGATGGATACCGACGGGCACCAGGAACAAGCCGCCGCGGTCGACGTTGTGGTCGTCGGCGCCGGCCCCGTCGGCCTGACGCTGGCCAATATCCTTGGCCTGCAAGGCGTCAGCACACTGGTGGTCGAGGAACGAGACACGCTCATCGATTACCCGCGCGGGGTGGGGCTGGACGACGAGGCCCTGCGCACTTTCCAATCGATCGGCCTGGTCGAGCGCGTCCTGCCGCACACCGTGCCCAACCAGATTCTGCGTTTCGTCGATGCCAAGCGTCGTGTGCTGGCCGAAATGGCCCCGCCCGACGCGCGTTTCGGTTGGCCCAAGCGCAACGGCTTCGTGCAACCGCTGGTCGACGCCGAATTGCTCGTCGGGCTGGACAGATTCGAACACGTGCAGGTGTGGTGGGGACGCCCGATGACGTCGTGCGCCCAAGACGACGACGGGGTGACCGTCGAGCTCGGCGGTGAAGACGACGCGGCCAGTGTGCGCGCGCGTTACGTCGTCGGGTGCGACGGCGGGCGCAGCCAGACGCGACGGATGATGGACGTTTCCTTCGACGGGACGACGTCGTCGACGCGGTGGCTGGTGGTCGATGTCGCCAACGACCCGCTGGGCCACCCCAACAGCGAGGTCGGCGCCGACCCCGAACGCCCCTATGCCTCGATCTCGATCGCGCACGGAATTCGCCGCTTCGAGTTCATGATTCACGCTGACGAGACCGATGAGCAGGCGGAGGATCCGGCGTTTCTGACCCGGATGCTGGCGCGGATGGTGCCCCACCCCGACCGGGTCGATGTGATCCGGCGTCGCGTGTACACCCACCATTCGCGGATCGCCGGTGCGTTCCGCAGTGGCCGGTTGTTGCTGGCCGGCGACGCCGCCCACCTGATGCCGGTGTGGCAGGGCCAGGGCTACAACAGCGGCATTCGCGACGCGGCCAACCTGGGCTGGAAGCTCGCAGCGGTGGTGAACGGTCAGGCCACCGACAAGTTGCTGGACACCTACGACATAGAGCGCCGCAAGCACGCACGCGCGATGATCGACCTGTCCACGATGGTTGGCCGTGTCATTTCACCGACAAACCGCCGGGTGGCGACCGCGCGGGACCTCCTGGTGCGATCCGCGTCAATTGTGCCGTCGCTCAAGCGATATGTGCTGGAGATGCGGTTCAAGCCGATGCCGCGCTACGAGCAGGGCGCTGTGGTGCATTCGGCGGGCCCCAACGGGCCAGCTCGCGCGGACTCGCCGGTCGGCACGCTGTTCATCCAGCCCCGTGTCGACACCCGCGTCCAGCCAGACATCCTGTTGGACGATGTCCTCGGCGACTGGTTCGCGGTGCTGTGCTGGAACAACAACCCGCGCGAGATTCTCGGGGATGAGGCCTTCGAGGCGTGGAAAGCCCTGGGCGCGCGGTTTATCGCGCTGCGCCCCGCCACGCAGCTGCACTGGACCGGGCACGACGATCCCGATGTCGTGGTCGTCGGCGACCGGGGCGGCGGTGTCAAATCCTGGTTCGACACACACCCTGAATCGGTTGTGTTCCTGCGCCCCGATCGGTGTATCGCGGGTGCCTGCATCGCACAGCGCGCGCCGGAGCTGAGCGCCGCGCTCCTCGATGCCCTCACGCTCACCCCGGGAGGGGGTGATCACCAAAGTGCCTCTGGCTCTGTGCTGTATGTCCCACAGCCCGCTCCTGAGTCTTCCCGGGCCGTCGCGGGACCTGCTTGACGACATCGAAGGCGCGATCGCTGAGGCGCGCGCATTCGTCGAAGATTACAACCCGGAACTGGTGGTCATCTTCTCGCCGGATCACTACAACGGGTTCTTCTACAAAGTGATGCCGCAGTTCTGTATCGGCATGAGCGCTAACGGGATTGGCGACTACGGCACCCACGCCGGGCCGCTCGATGTTCCCGAGGAGCTGGCCACCGAATGCGCGGAGGCCGTACTCGGTGCCGGTGTCGACCTCGCGGTGTCGGCCAACATGGACGTGGACCACGGCACCGTTCAGCCGCTGGAGAAACTCTTCGGGGACGCCACTGCGCGCCCGGTGATACCGGTTTTCGTCAACGCAATCGCGGTTCCGTTGGGGCCGTTGCAGCGCTGTCGCGCACTGGGTACCGCCGTGGGCGACTACCTCGCCACCCTGGACAAGCGGGTGCTCGTGATCGGATCTGGTGGACTCTCGCACAGCCCTCCGGTGCCGACGCTGGCGACCGCGACTCCCGCGGTGCGTGAACGCATCGTGGACGGCCGGCCGATGACGCCCGAGCAGCGGCGGGCTCGGCAAGCGGCGACGGCGGACGCGGCCAAGAGCTTTGCCGCCGGCGAAAATGACCTGCAACCGCTCAACCCTGCGTGGGATCATCGCTTCCTCGAAATCGTCGACACGGGACGGCTGGACGATCTCGATCAGTGGTCGAACTCGTCGGTAGTCCACGAAGGCGGCAGTTCGGCGCACGAAATCAGAACCTGGGTAGCGGCTTTCGCCGCACTGGAGTCGGCGGGGCCGTACCGGACCGCGATGCGCTACTACAAGCCGGCACCGGAACTGATCGCCGGATTCGCCATCAGAACGGCGACACCGGCATGACGGCCGAGGATTTCGATCACGTGGTCGACGTGCTCATCGTCGGATCCGGTGGTGGCGGCATGGCGGCCGCCCTCACCGCGGACGCTTCCGGGCTAGACACGTTGGTGGTGGAAAAGTCCTCTCATTTCGGCGGTTCCACCGCCCTCTCCGGTGGCGGCATCTGGGTGCCCGGGGCACCCGCACAACGCAGGGAGGGCTATGTCTCGGACCCCGAAGGTGTCGTCGAATACCTACGCAAGATCACCGACGGCTCGGTCAGCGAGGCGCGCATACGCCAGTACGTGGAGTCGGCGCCGCAGATGCTCGAATTCCTGGAGCGGCTGTCGGGATGGTTGGAGTTCGTCTGGAAGCCCGGCTACGCCGACTATTATCCGGAGTTGCCCGGCGGCTCCGAACTCGGTAGCACGATCAACGTGCCGCCCATCGACCTGCGCACATTGGGCCCCGACGAGGGAAAGCTCCTCCAGCCGCTGGCGCTGGCTCCCAAGGGAATCTGGTTGGGTCCCAAGGAGCTTCGAACCTTCTACCGGATCAGGCAGTCATGGGCCGGCAAGGGCGTGCTGCTGAAGCTGATTTGGCGCATGGTCAGAGCCAGAGCGTTCAACGAGCGGATGGCGGCGATCGGGCAGTCACTGGCCACGCGGCTTTTCCTGGCGATGCGGGAGCGCGGCATCCCGCTGTGGCTGGACTCGCCGATGGTCGAGTTGCTCACCGACAGCGACGGATCGGTGACCGGGGCGGTGCTGGAGCGCGACGGCGGCAAGCAGCGAATCGGCGCACGCCGCGGCGTCATCCTGGCTTCCGGGGGTTTCGATCACGATCTCGCATGGCGCAAGGAGCAACTGCCCGTCTTGGAGAGTGTGGGATCCCGGGATTGGAGCTTCGGCAATCCCGCCGCCATGGGGGACGGTATCCGGGCGGGCCAGAAGGTGGGGGCCGCAACCGACCTGCTCGACGAGGCGTGGTGGTTCCCGGCAATCCAATGGCCGGATGGCCGAATGCAATTCATGCTCAACGAGCGGATGATGCCCGCGCAGTTCATCGTCAACGGCGACGGCAAACGCTTCATCAACGAGGCGGCGCCCTACATGGATTTCGGCCACGCCATGATCGACGGCCAGAAATCTGGCATCACGCACATCCCGTGCTGGCTCATCACCGACCACCGGTCGTGGAATCGCTATGTGATCGGCGGCCATCTGCCGATTCCTAAAATCCCCGGGGCTCCCGTGCCCACGGGACGTAAGGTTCCGTCGGCCTGGCTGGAATCCGGCGTCGTCAAAGCCGCCACGAGTTGGGAAGACATGGCGACCAAGATCGGCGTGCCGGCGCGCCAGCTTACCGAAACCGCAACGCGTTTCAACGAACTCGCTCACCGGGGACACGACGATGATTTCAACCGCGGGGACAGCGTCTACGACAACTACTACGGCGATCCGACGCTGCCCAACCCGAATCTGTATCCGCTGGGCGATCCTCCGTACTACGCGTTTCGAATCGTGCTCGGCGACCTCGGGACGTCCGGCGGCCTGCGCACCGACGAACACGCCCGAGTGCTACGGCCCGATGGCACCGTCGTGCGGGGACTGTACGCGGTGGGCAACACCGCCGCACCGGTGATGGGCCGCAGCTACGCCGGAGCCGGGGCAACCATCGGCCCGGCGATGACGTTTGGCTTTGTCGCGGCCAAACACCTTGCGAGCCAGACCCTTAGTTCTCATAGGAGGTAAACGATGAAAATCTCGCTGTTCTACGAGTTCGCCCTTCCCCGCCCGTGGGCACCCGAAGACGAACACGTCCTGTTGCAGGACTGCCTGGACGAGGTCGAGGCGGCCGACAAGGCGGGGTTCTCCACCGTGTGGCTGACCGAGCACCACTTCCTCGAGGAATACTGTCATTCCACCGCGCCGGAGATATTCCTGGCCGCCGCCAGCCAGCGGACCAAGAACATCCGGCTCGGATTCGGCATCATGCACCTTCCGCCCGCGGTGAATCACCCCGCGCGGGTTGCCGAACGCATCGCCACCCTCGACCTGCTCTCCAACGGGCGCGTCGAGTTCGGCACCGGGGAATCGTCGTCGGTCGGTGAGCTCGGCGGATTCAATATCGATCCCGCCGACAAGCGCGCGCAATGGGAAGAGGCCCTTGAGGTATCCATTCGCTGCATGATCGAGGAACCCTTCGCCGGGTTCAACGGCGAGCACATCCAGATGCCGGCTCGCAATGTGATCCCCAAGCCGCTGCAGAAGCCCCATCCGCCGGTCTGGGTCGCCTGCACGCGTCCGGCCAGCGTGCAGATGGCCGCTCAAAAAGCCATCGGCGCCTTGAGTTTCGCCTACACGGGTCCCGGTCCGCTGACCGAGCGGGTCAACGGCTACTACAAGGAATTCGAGGAGAACGGTGTGCCGGTCACACCGCGTATCAACCCGAACATTCTGGCCATCGGCGGCGACCTGTCGATGATGGTCGCCAAGTCCGAAGACGAGGCGCTCAAACGCCTCGGCCAGGGCGGCGGATTCTTCTCGTTCGGCATCATGCACTTCTACATGACCGGGGTGCACACGCCCGGGCGGACCGGGGTGTGGAAGCGGTACCTGGAAGAGGTCGAGAAGGACCCTACGCTGGCCTACGGCCCAGGCCGCGGCGCGATCGGTTCCCCCGCCACCGTGCGCGAGTTCCTGCGCGGCTACGAGGAAAGCGGTGTCGATGAGATCATCCTGCTGCTCAACCCGCGCAGCCACGAGGGGACCATGGAGTCGATCGAGCTGATGGGCAAGGAGGTGCTGCCCGAGTTCATCGAGCGCGACGAGAAGGCGGTGGCCGACAAAGCTGTCCGGCTCGCACCCGTGATCGAGAAGGTCGAGGCGCGGCGACCACCATCGACCGCACCGAAGTTCGACGAAAACTACTCCTTCGGTGGCTTGCCGACCGGGCGCGGCGGTAAGTTCACCGCCAGCGAGATTCCCGAAGCCATGGCGGAGATCAACGAGGGTCGCGTCCAGGCGGCGCAGCGCGCGAAGGAGGAGCAGCAGGGCACGTGACGGGCATCGACGAGCTTTGGCGCTACGACGGCCGCCGCGCGGTGGTGACCGGGTGTGCGTCGGGCATCGGCGAACACGTGGTGCGGCAGCTCGCCGGGCTCGGAGCCGAAGTCGTCGGGCTGGACAAGCGCCGGCCGGCCGTCGAGCTCAACGATTTTCATGAAGTCGACCTCGCCGACCCGGAGTCAATCGACACTGCGGTAGCCGCGATCGGCGGGCGGGTCGACGCGCTATTCAACGTCGCCGGTGTCTCCTCCGGGATCGGCGACCCCCCGCTGGTTGTCACGATCAACTTCCTCGGCTTGCGGCACGCCACCGAGGCACTGATCCCGAAGATGGTCGAGGGATCATCCATCGTGAGCGTGTCGTCCTTGGCCGCGGCCGGATACCGGGAACACCTGCGGAATGTTGCACCGCTGCTGAATACCGCGACGATGCAAGAGGGCATCGACTGGTGCCATACCCATCCCGAGGAATTGACCGGCGGCGGCTACCAATTGTCCAAGGAAGCGATCATCCTCTACACCATGCGCAGCGCCACGCCGCTGGGCGCGCGGGGCATCCGCATCAACTGCACCGGCCCCGGGGTGACCGAAACACCGATCCTTGACCAGCTGCGGACGGCCTACGGGCAGGGTTACCTCGACGACATCCCCAAGCCGCTGGGACGCGTTGCCGGTCCGGACGAGCAGGCCTCGGTACTGCTGTTTCTGAATAGCCGTGCAGCAAGCTATATCTCGGGTCAGGTCATCTGGGTCGACGGTGGAAACGTCGGCGCGGCGATCGCCCGTGAACTCGAGGAAGGACGGGCCCCGTGGCCAGCGTGACTGACTTTCGGCAGGTCGCTCGTGACGTCTCGAACTGGGGGCGGTGGGGAAGCGACGACGAGCTCGGCACCCTCAACTTCATCACCGACGACAAGGTCGCTCAAGCGGCAAGCCTGGTTCGGCACGGCAAGGTCTTTCCGCTCGGGGTGGACTTCGGCGCGTCAGGACCGCAGGGTGCCTTCGAGTTCCGCCACAACCCGGTGCACGTGATGACGATCGACGGCGGTGACGTGAACACGCTGGCCCGATACGGGCCCGGGTGGGCGCGTAACCCGTTGGCGCAGCAGCTGAGTCAATACATGGCGGACAATCCGTTCCGCTTCAACGACGACATGATCATCATGCCGCTACAGGCCGCCAGCCAGTGGGATGCGTTGTCGCACGTCTACTACGACGACAAGCTCTACAACGGTTTCCCGGCGGGTTCGGTGACCAGCATGGGGGCCTATCACTGCGGCATCGACAAGGTTGACGGCAAGGGCATCACCTCGCGCGGGGTGCTGGTGGACATGGTTCGCCATCGTGGCGCGCACGTCTTCCTCGAACCCGGAAACCCGATTACTCCCGAAGAACTCGACGACGTGGTCCGCGCCCAGGGCGTGACCATCGGTCGGGGGGACATCGTGTTGATCCGAACCGGTTGGTGGACAAGGTTTCTGGAGACCGGCAACAAGATGGAAGGCTACTCCGGGCTGGACTGGCGGTGCGCTTCGTGGCTACATGATCGTGAGGTTGCGGCGGTCGCCGCCGACAATCTGCAAGTCGAAGACCTGGTGTCCGGGGTGGACGGGGTTTTCCTGCCTCTGCATCTGCTGTGCCTGCGCGACATGGGGCTGATGTTTGGCGAGTATTGGGACCTCGGCGCCCTAGCGGACGACTGTGCAGCCGACGGCGTGTACGAATTCCAGCTGATCGCGCCGCCGTTGAGAGTTGTTGGCGCCGTGGGCTCCCCGGTGAATCCAATCGCGATCAAGTGATGGACGTTCAGCGTAAGTCCATGCTGGTCGACGGGCTGGTCACCAGCTACCTGGAGGCAGGCGAGGGCGATCCGGTGGTGCTGCTCCACGGCGGCGAGTTCGGCGCCAGTGCCGAGCTAGGCTGGGAACGCAACATCGCCGCCCTCGCCGCTGGAAATCGCGTGCTGGCTCCCGACCAGCTGGGCTTCGGCCAGTCGGCGAAGGTCATCGATTTCGTCAATGGCCGTGGCATGCGGATCCGGCATGTGGCCCGCTTCTGCGAAACGGTGGGTGTCGACTCCGCCCATTTCGTCGGCAACTCGATGGGAGCCATCAACCTGCTCACCGACGCGACCTCGGATGCACCGCTGCTGCCGATCCGCAGCTTGGTGATCATCTGTGGTGGGGGAGAAATTCAACAGAACCGGCACTTCGAGGCGCTCCAGCAATACGACGCCACGCTGCCCGCGATGCGCCGCATCGTCGAAGCCCTGTTCTACGACGCCGGCTATCCAGCCGACGACGGCTACGTGCGGCGCCGCTACGAGTCGAGTACCGCGCCCGGGGCATGGGAGGCCGTGGCCGCGGCCAGGTTTCGTCGCCCAGGTGCCGCACCACCACCGGCCCCGTCGACGGCGCGGGCCTACGAGCGCATCGACGTGCCGACCCTTCTCGTCGAGGGCGGAGACGACAAATTGTTGCCCTCCGGCTGGGCGGCCCAGATCGCCAAACAGATCGACGGTGCCCGCTCGGTAGTGGTCGACAAGGCCGGTCACTGCCCGCAGATCGAGCAGGCGGCAACGGTCAACGAGCTGCTGCTGGACTTTCTGGCGAACAGTCAGAAGACATAGTCCAAGCGGGTCTGCATGCCTGCCTCTTGGTGGTATGTGTTGTGGCAGTGCATCACCCACAAGCCAGGGTTGTCGGCGACGAGGACCGCGAGGATCTTCTGCTTTGGCAAGACGATCACCGTGTCCTTGCGCGCGCCGGGACTGCCATCGGCCTTGATCAGCTGGAATGTGTGACCGTGTAGGTGAATTGGGTGATACATCATGGTGGGGTTGTCGAACGTGATGGTGGGCCGTTGGCCCTGCCGGACGTGCAGCGGGTTGGTGCTGCGGTAGGGCTGCCCGTTGATCGTCCAGTTGTATTGCATCATGTTGCCGCCCAGTACGACCGGGAGGTTGAGGCCGGCTTCGGGGCGACCCAGGTTGACCGGCGTGGTGGCGGTGAACATATCGATGGTGCCCACGCGTTTGGTCAGTTCGGCCGGTTGAAAACCCGGGTCGGGTTGGCTGCCGGAGCCGGTGGCGAGCAGCGCCCGCGCCAGTGCACCCTTTCCTTCCGCGAGCGCGACTAGGGGGAAGACCCCGTCGGCTGCGGTCACGATGACGTCGTAGCGTTCGGCCATGCCGATGAGCAGGGCATCGACCTGTCTGGGCACAACGGGATAACCATCGGTATGGGTGACCGTCATCGAATGACCGGCAAGCGCGACGCGAAATGCGGTGTCGGAGCCTGTGTTGATGAAGCGGATCCGGATTCGCTGACCTGGCTTCGCGTTGAAAGTGGTGGGGGCCGCGGGAATTCGGCCATTGATGAGGTAGTACGGGTAGGCGATGTCGCCGGCGTCGCCGCCGAGCAAGTCGCTTTTGCTGGCACTGCCCCGTGGTGTCTCGGTCATCGAGGTCGACGGCGTGGTCGTCGTCGAGGTCGTCGAGGTCGTCGAGGTTGTGCTTGTGGTCGTGGTCGTGGTCGTGGTCGTGGTCGTGGTCGACGTCGGTTCGGTCGTTGTCGGCATGTTCGACATGGGGGGCTTATTCGGGTTGGTGAGTTCGTTGTATAGCTGCTGGGGACTCTTGCCGACGCCGTCCGTCCAATCATCAAGGACGACAATCCATTCGGCGTCGTAGTTGCCCTCGGTCGGATCGTCGACGATAACCGGCAGATAGAGTCCCTTGTCGGCGTCCAGGCCGGTGTGGGGATGGGCCCAATATGTGCCTGAATTCGGGACGGAGAACCGGTAGGTAAAGTCCTGGCCCGCCGCGATGTTCAGGCTGGCGGGTGCGGCACCGTCCATGTCGTTGCGCATCGCGATGCCGTGCCAATGCACCGATGTGGGCCGGTCGAGCCGGTTGGAAACGGTGACGGCCAGTTCGTCGCCGATGCTGGCCCGGATCAGCGGTCCGGGAATGGAATTGCCATAGGCGAACGTATGGACGATCGGCCCACCGAGATCGACCTGGGCCGGTTGTGGGGTCAGGGCGGCGGTCACTGTGCGCCCGCTGTGTGGTCGAGCCGCCTCGACCGCGGCGATGGCGGCCGTCATTTGTGCGGCGCTGCCGGTCATTTGAGATTTCGATTGGGTGCACGCGGCCAGCGTCAATCCACCGGCGATGCCGGCGACCATGAAGCCGCGCCTGGTGAAACGTGTCCGGTCGAAGGGGGCTCCGCTCGTCGGCAGCTCAGACATTCATCGCTCCTTGGCCTAACGCGCGCCGCTCGAAGTGTGCGAGGCCCTCCAGTCGCTGAAGCGGGTCGGGTAGATCGTCGGGTTCTCGCCGTCGGTGGGGACGATGGTGTGCTCGTCTAGCTGGGTACCGAAATAGCGGGCCTTGGGGTCGCCCACTACTTGGCGTGGATCGCCGGAATCGGCCAGCGCGGTCCGGATGAAGTCGGCCATCCCACGCTTTTCGGGGCCGGCGACGTTGGTGATGCCGTTGATCGGATCGGCGGTCGCTGCGCGGGTGACGGCCGTGGCGACGTCTTTGGCGGCGATGGGCTGAAACGCCCCTTCCGGCAGCAGGACGGTGTCGCCGTCGGTCGCCGAATCCGCGATGGCGTCTACGAATTCGAAGAACTGAGTCGCCCGCACGATCGAATATGGGGTTCCCGATTCTTCGATCAATTTCTCTTGGGCAACCTTGGCCCGCATGTAACCGCTGTCCTGGGCGCGGTCGGCGCCCACGATCGAGAGGGCGACGTGGTGCTGCACACCGGCCTCGCGTTCCGCTGCGAGAAGGTTTTTGGTCGACGTGGTGAAGAACTGCATTACGGGTTCGTCGTCGAAGGACGGGGAGTTGGACACGTCCACCACGGTGTGGACGCCGGCAACCGCTTCGGCGAGCCCCTCACCGGTGACGCTGTTGACACCCGAGCGCGGCGAGGCCGAGATCGCGTCATGTCCCAGCTCGGTCAGATTGGCGATGACCTGGGAGCCGATGAGCCCACTGCCGCCGATGACCAACACCTTCATGATCGAGCCCTCCCGAGGTAGCCGAATTGATGACATCAGCATCCCCTGTATGCCCGCAGGGCGGAACCCCGCGGCGCCCGGCGGTCCACGGCGGCCCTTAAATCAACTGCTTGACTTAACGGGGCCCGCGCCGATTAACTCGTCGTGTGGTTGATGAACTGGCCGGCAAGGTCGCCATCGTCACCGGTGGCGCTTCCGGCATCGGTCGCGGCATAGTCGAGAAGTTCGTGGCCGAGGGCGCGCGGGTCGTCATCGCCGACGTCGAGACCGAGAAAGGGCAGGCGCTGGCCGCCGCGCTGGGATCCGCTGTCTTCTTTCAACGGACCGACGTCTCCGATCAGCAACAGGTCGGCGCGCTGGTGGCTGCGGCCATCGAGGAATTCGGCGGACTGCACGCGATGGTGAACAACGCCGGAGTCTCGAGCAAGATGCATCGGCGTTTCTTCGACGACGATCTGGCCGAGTTCCACCGTGTCATGGCGGTCAACGTCCTGGGTGTCATGGCTGGCACGCGAGATGCCGGTCGCCACATGGCATCTCACGGCGGGGGATCCATTATCAATGTGAGTTCGATCGGCGGGATCCAGGCCGGCGGCGGTGTGATGACCTACCGTGCGTCCAAGGCGGCGGTCATCCAGTTCACTAAGTCCGCGGCAATTGAGTTGGCGCAGTACGAGATTCGAGTCAACTCGATCGCGCCCGGTAATATCCCCACGCCCTTGGTGGCCAAGGCGGCGCTCGACATGGATCCAGAGGAGACCGAGCGGTTCGAGGCGGCGATTCGCGAGACGATGCGAGCCGACCGGCCGCTGAAGCGCGAGGGGACCGCCGAGGACGTTGCCGAAGCGGCGCTCTACTTCGCCAGCGACCGGTCGCGCTATGTCACCGGAACCGTGCTACCGGTGGACGGGGGAACATCTGCGGGCAAGGCGCTGCGGTCCAAGCCCAAGGACTGACGCCAAGCCCAGCCGCGCCGATGCCTTCGCGCTACACGTCGCGCCGGTCAACCTGCAGCTGATGCGGCTCGCTGACCTGATCGTCGATGCCGAAGCTGATGATGCGCCGCGGCGTGATACGGATGATCGCCGTGTCGAGCTCGTCACCGGCGGCGCCCTGTTCCGACGGTGCCTCGGCTTGCTCGGCGGTTCCGCGTATCTCGAGGCAACGCACCCGCCACGGGTCGCGGGAGGTGATGTCGTCAACGACGAAGGCCACCCTGTTGTCGTGGGCGATGTTGCGGTACTTCTGGCTCTTCGACATTCGGTAGCCCGCGATATCGATGGTGCCCAGTGCCTCGTTGTAGATGAATCCCACCGGGCTGTTCTGTGGTGCGCCGTCGCGCTGGATGGTGGCCAACCGACCCAGGTCGGCCTGGCGCAGGAAGTCAATTTCATGCGATTTAAAGGTCATGACGGCAGGCTAGGACTTCAAGTGTTGTTGAAGTCAACCCGTCACGACCGTGCTCGAGCGTGACGCTGCAGTCACATTCAGCGCCCAGCGTGACTGCACCGTCACGTTCGGCGCTAGAAAATTTAAATCAAGCGCTTGACTTAATCTCGACCGACGGGTTGACTGAGGCAATGACCACGGCAGGCAGGACGGTTCGCACCGAGCGGGCCAGCTCCACCCAGGAGGCGATTCTGGTGGCGGCCGAGCGGTTGTATGCCGAGCACGGCATGTTCGCCGTGTCGAACCGGCAGGTCAGTGAGGCCGCCGGGCAGGGCAACAACGCCGCGGTGGGCTACCACTTCGGCACGAAGGCCGATCTGGTGCGCGCGATCGAGCAGAAACACCGGGGACCCGTAGAGGAGCTCCGCGAACACATGGTGGCCGAGCTGTCCGCCTCGGGCGGCCCGGCGGAGATGCGGGACTGGGTGGGCTGCTTGGTGCGCCCGCTTACTGAGCATCTGGCGGATCTGGGCAATCCGACGTGGTACGCGCGCTTCGCGGCGCAGGCGATGACCGATCCGGCCTACTACAACATCATCGTCAAGGGTGCGCTCAGCTCGCCGTCGCTGGTCCAGGTCGTCGACGGGATCAACAGCTGTCTGCCCAACCTGCCGGCCGAGGTGCGTTTCGAACGCAACATCATGGCACGCAACCTGCTGATGCACACCTGCGCCGACCGTGAGCGCGCGCTGGCGGCTGGATCAACCATGCACCAAACCTCTTGGCGGGCAGCAGCATCCGGACTCATCGACGCGATCGTGGGCCTCTGGTTGGCGCCCGTCACCCCGTACGAATAGAAGTGTGTTGAAGATGAAAGTTACTGTCGACCAGAACATTTGCGCGTCCTCGGGGAACTGCGTCATGAATGCGCCGGAGGTGTTCGATCAGCGTGACGACGACGGTGTCGTCGTCCTACTCAATGCGCATCCGTCGGCGGAACAGACCGAGGGCGCGCGCCGCGCAGCAGCCGCATGCCCCGCCCAGGCCATCTACATCGAGGAATGACATGTCAGACACACTGACGGGCACCGAAGCCCAGGCGACCGCAGAAATCCCGGATTATCCGATGGCCAGGAATGCGCGCTGCCCCTTCGCCCCACCCCCGGACGTCATGGCGCTGGCGGCGAGCAAGCCGCTGTCGCGGGTCCGGATCTGGGACGGCAGCACACCTTGGCTCATCACGGGTTACGAGGAAGTGCGCGAACTGTTCTCGGATTCCCGCGTCAGCGTCGACGATCGGGTGCCCGGGTTTCCGCACTGGAACGCGGGCATGTTGTCCACGGTGCACAAGCGTCCGCGATCGGTCTTCACCTCCGACGGTGAAGAGCACACTCGGTTCCGGCGGATGTTGTCCAAGCCGTTCACGTTCAGGCGCGTGGAAGGTCTGCGCCCGAACATCCAGCAGATCACCGACGACCACATCGACGCGATGCTTGCCGGACCGCAGCCCGCCGATGTTGTCACCGCGCTGGCGCTGCCAGTCCCGTCGCTGGTGATCAGCCAGCTGCTCGGGGTGCCGTACGAGGACGCCGAGATGTTCCAGCACCACGCCAACGTGGGGCTGGCGCGCTACGCGACCGGTGAGGACACCGCGAAGGGCGCGATCAGCCTGCACAAATATCTGGCCCAGCTGGTCGAGGCCAAAATGGAAAATCCCGCCGAGGACGCGGTCTCCGACCTGGCCGAGCGTGTCAAGGCCGGCGAGCTCAGCGTCAAGGAAGCCGCGCAACTCGGCACCGGACTGCTCATCGCCGGACACGAAACCACCTCGAACATGATCGGTATCGGTGTGCTTGCCCTGCTGCAGAATCCCGAACAGCTCGCCGTTATCCGCGACGCCGAAGACCCGAAGATCATCGCGAGCGCCGTCGAGGAACTGCTTCGCTACCTCAGCATCATCCAAAATGGTCAGCGCCGAGTCGCGGTCGAAGACATCCACATCGCCGGAGAGGTAATCAAGGCCGGCGAAGGCATCATCATCGATCTGGCGCCGGCGAACTGGGATGCAGACACTTTCCCCGAACCGGACCGGCTGTATCTGCACCGCGCGGGGGCCGATCGCAACGTGGCATTCGGCTACGGCCGGCATCAGTGTGTGGGCCAGCAGCTCGCCCGTGCGGAGTTGCAAATCGTCTATCGGACACTGTTCCGCCGAATCCCGACGTTGACGCTGGCGGTCCCGATCGAGGACATTCCCTTTAAGGACGACCGTCTCGCCTACGGCGTCTACGAATTGCCGGTGACCTGGTAGCCAAGTGCCGATCCGAATGGAGGGTCAATGATGACGACTCAATCAAGCACCATTTCGCTCTACCCGCCGGAAGGCTTTGGCGCACCGAAGGATCGCCGCGGTCACGCCGGGGGCGCCGATGTGGGTCTGCCCGACGGGACCGTGGTCTTTTCCGCGGACAACCACATCTCCCTGGCCGCCGACATCTTTTACGAACGCTTTCCCGACGATCTCAAGGAGAAAGCTCCGCGGATCTGGTATGAGGACGGCGCGTACCAAGTGGGGCGCAAGGGGCAGTCGTTCCTGCCGGGCGATTTCAGCGCGGTGTTGATGCAATACGACGACCTGCCCGGCGCCGCAAGCACCAACATCGAGGCCCGGATTCAGGAGCTGCACGAGGACGGTGTCGAGAAGGAACTTGCCTTCCCCAACGCGGTGCTGGCGCTGTTCCACTATCCCGACAAGAAGCTACGCGAACTCGCCTTCCGCATCTACAACGAATACATCGCGGAGCTCCAGGAACGCTCGGACGGCCATTTCTACGGTGCCGGGCTGATCAACTGGTGGGACCCGCACGGCACGCGGCAAACGTTGGAAGAGCTGAAATCATTGGGGCTCAAGACGTTCCTGATGCCGCTGAACCCGGGCAAGGACGACGACGGCAACCCGATCGACTACTCAAGCACGTCGATGGACGCTGTCTGGGACGAGATCGAGGCCGCCGGACTTCCGATCACGCATCACATTGGGGAGACGCCGCCGAAAAGCCCGACCGAGTTCAACAGCGTCGTCGTCGGGATGATGATCAACATCGATGGCTTCCGGGAGACGTTCGCCAAGTACATCTTTGGCGGCATCCTCGATCGGCACCCAGCTCTGCGCCTCGGCTGGTTCGAGGGCGGGATCTCCTGGGTCCCCTGGGCGCTGCAAGACGCGGAGCACCTGGTGGCCTCGTATCAGCATATGTTCAACCGGCCGCTGGAACACGACGTGCGCTATTACTGGGACACCCATATGAGCGCCTCGTTCATGGTCGACCCGCTGGGTCTGCAGCTGATCGACAAGATCGGCGTGGACAAGGTGATGTGGTCCAGCGACTATCCGCACAACGAAAGCACATACGGCTATTCGGAGAAGTCACTCGCGGCGGTTGTCGACGCCGTCGGACCGGCCGACGCGGCGCGCATCGTCAGCGGCAACATCACCAAATTCCTCGGATTGTGACAACGTTCGCGATTCCCGAAACACCCGATCTCGCCCGCATGCGTCGCGAGACCGGGGCTCGGCTGCGCTCGGCGATGGCCGAACGCGGGGTCGACGCAATGATCCTGCTGGGCAACAACGCCGTGGTGTATGCGACCGGGACCAGCTGGCCCCTGGGCGATGCCGGGCTGTCCTACGTCGAGCGACCCGTCGCCGTCGTAGTCGCCGAAGACCCGTGGCCGCACCTGTTCCTGCCGTTCCGCGAGGGCGCCGCGCACGAGGCGGACCTACCCGCCGACCACCTGCACGGACCGGTCTATCTCGAATTCGATGAGGGTGTCAGGATTTTCGCCCGCCAGCTGGCCGACCTCATTCCTGTCGGCGCAGCGATCGCCATCGACGAATGCACCGGCGCCATGTCGCGCGCGGCGAAGTTGTTGTTCCCCAACGGCGCTCCCGCCGATGCCGCTGCCGTCGTCAGCGCCGCCAAGGCAGTCAAGACGCCGGACGAATTGTCCTGCATGCGCACCGCGGTCCGGATCACCGACGAGGCGATGGTCGAAGTCCACAAGGCGCTGGCACCCGGCATCCGCCAGATCGAGCTATCCGCAAGCTTCTTGCGACGCGCCTTCGAATTGGGTGCCGAGGCAAGCATGCTGGAACCCATCTGGCAGGTGATGCCGCCGAGCAAGGCCGAGGGCGTGTGGACAACGCACGGAGATCTCGCGCTGCCCCTGCTTTCCACCGAGCGCGAGCTGGCCGAAGGCGACGTGCTCTGGACAGACGTCAGCATCACCTACCACGGCTACTGCTCGGACTTCGGGCGCACCTGGATCGTCGGCAGGGACCCGTCGCCGCCGCAGCGGGCGCAGTTCGACAAATGGTTCGAGATCTTGAGCGCGGTGCTGGACGTGGCCCGCGCCGGAGTCACCGCCGCCGATCTGGGCCGGGCCGCGATCAAGGCCAACGGCGGCACGAAACCTTGGCTGCCGCACTTCTACCTCGGCCACGGTATAGGCGTCAACGCCGCCGAAATGCCCATGATAGGAACGGATCTCGGCGACGAGTTCGACGAGAATTTCGTGCTGCAGCAGGGCATGGTGCTGGTGTTGGAGCCGGTGGTCTGGGAGGACGGCACCGGCGGTTACCGCAGTGAAGAGGTCTTGGTGATTACCGACGACGGCTGGATCAAGTTGACCGACTACCCCTATGACCCCTATGGCAACTGAAGTCCTGCCCGACGATAGGGCGCTGCGTCTCGGCCGCAGGCACCGGGCGCTGGAGCAGATGGCCGCGCACGATCTGGACGTCCTGGTGCTCGGGCGGCAGGCCAACGTCCGTTACGTGTCCGGCACACCGCAGCTGTGGGTCGCAGGCACCCGGCCGTTCGGACCCACCTGCGTGCTGGTTCGCGAGACCGGTGCCGTTCATCTGCTCAGCACGTGGGATGAGGGTGTCCCCGACGACATTCCCCACGAAAACCTGTACGGCATCTCGTGGAACCCGATGAACACCATCGCGGCGCTGCAGCGCATCGACGGCGCGGCCACGGCGCGCCGCGTCGGGACCGATGCGCTCTCACCGGCTTTCGCCAAGTTACTGCCAAGCGCATTTCCCAACGCCGAGTTGGTCGACGGGGAACTGGCCATGCGGGCCGCCCGGCGCATCAAGACGGCCGAAGAGTTGGTTTCGCTGCGGGATGCGATCGCGGTCGCGGAATCGGGCCTGGCCGCCGCGGTCTCCGAACTGCGGCCGGGGGTCAGCGAACAGATTCTGGCCGGAGTCCTGCTGGAGGCACTGGCGGCAGGCGGGGTGAGCACGCCGTCGAATCAGGATGTCGCGTGGGTGACTTCGCGCGAACATCCGTGGCGCCGGGTCAACGGCGACGACCGCATCAAAGACGGCGACCTCGTCGCCTTTTCCGCTGGCGTCCTGGCCGGCGGCTACATCGGCGAGGTGGGACGCACTTGGCCCGTAGGCGAACCCTTCGGCGCCGCGGCGCTGTATCGACGCTGGGACAACCTGTGGGCCAAGCTGTTAGCCGCGTGCCGGCCGGGAGCGGGAGCCGCCGAGTTGCTGGGCGCGTACCAGGCCGCGGGTGAGCCGCCACCGCCAATGCCGGTGGCCCGGGGCCTGGGCATGGGCTTCGACCCGCCCGTGGTCTCCGACCACCTGCCCGAAAGCGCGGTCCGCGAACGACTGGAGCCGGGCATGGTGCTGGCCGTGACCGGCTACGTCTGGGAAGCCGGGGTTGGGGCGGTCTTTGGCCGCGAGGCGGTCCTCATCTCCGCCGACGGTCCCGAAGTGCTGACCCGTAGTCCGTCGTGGCAGGCATGAGTGGGGGAACCTGAACCGCAGGCGCCGCTCGCCGGTTATACGGTCGTCGACCTCTCAACCGGAATCGCGGGCGCGTACTGCACCAAATTACTCGCCGACGGCGGCGCCGCCGTCGTTAAAGTGGAGCCGCCGCAAGGTGATCCGCTGCGACACTGGTCGGCCTCCGGCGCGACCATCCCACCCGGCGCCGACGGCGCGTTGTTCAGCTTCCTGGCCGGATCGAAACACAGTGTTGTCGCCGATCCCGAAGTGGACGATGACGTCGAGATGGTTCACCGGTTGCTCGCGGCGGCGGACGCGGTGGTCTGGTCCACGGGTTCCAAAGTGGCTGAACACCAAGACTTCACACCCGCTGCGATCCATCGAGCGTATTCGCATGCCACCGTTACGTCGATCACGCCCTTCGGCCTGGAGGGCCCCTGGCACGACCGGGCCGCGACCGAGTTCACCCTGCAGGCGTGGTCGGGCGGGATCGTCGGTCTGGGACGCGGACTGCCCGAGCGAGCCCCCGTCTACATCGGCGGGCAGGTCGGGGAATACATGGCCGGGGCCTACGCCAGCGCCGCGATGCTGGCGTCACGGTTTGGCCGCGTTGACTCGGGGGAGCCGGGAGAACTCATCGACCTGTCGATGCTCGAGACCCAAATCCTTTGTCTGACCTACTATCCGGTCACCTACTATGAAATGCTGGGCCGCCCATGGCGGGATGCGCGCCGACTCACGGTGCCTGGGGTGGCCCAGGCGAAAGACGGTCTGGTCGACCTGGGATGCGGCACCGCGCAGCAGTGGTTCGACCTGTGCGCGATGGTTGGCCACCCGGAATGGATCGATGAAGAATCACCGCTGACCATCACCGAGCAGGCCAACATCCACGCCGAGGATATCTACGCGTGGGTGGAGACCAATCAGGTCGACGAGATCCGCGAACTCGCAACGGCATTCCGCATTCCCAACGCTCCCGTCGCCAACGGCGCCAACATCGCGTCGCTGGAACACTTTGTCGAACGCGGTTCCTTCGTGCGCAACCCGCGTGGCGGTTTCCAGCAGCCGGGCCCTCCCTACCGGATGCGGCCCGCCCGGCTTCGGCCGCCCGGTCCGGCGCCGCGACTTGGTGAACACACCGCGCGTTACCGGGCCGCCAATTCGCGGCCGCGTCCGATACCGACGGGTTCGTCGCCCCGAATCTGTTGCCGTTCAGCGGGATCCGGGTATTGGACATGACGACGTTCTGGGCCGGTCCTTGCTGCACCCACTTTCTGGCCATGCTCGGCGCCGATGTCGTGCACGTGGAATCCGCGCGCCGGCCCGACGGTACCCGGCTCATCGCCGGCGTGCCGATCACCGAAGACCAGTGGTGGGAGAAGTCGCCGATCTACGCGGCGCTGAACACAAACAAGAAGGGCCTGACGCTTAACCTGCAGAGCCGGCGCGGGCGCGAGGTGTTGCTCCGGCTCATCGCGACTTGCGACGTCATCGTGGAGAACTTCACACCTCGGGTGCTGGACCAGATCGGGCTGGATTTTGCTGCCGTACAGGCTATTCGGCCCGACGCCGTCATGCTGCGGATGCCCGGATTCGGGCTCGACGGGCCGTGGCGCGACAATCCCGCGTTCGCCTATGCCATCGAGTCTGCTTCCGGCCTGAGCTGGCTGACCGGATATCCCGACCGCCCTCCCTACGAGCCGTATTCGATCGGCGACCCCAACGCGGGTGTGCATGCGCTCAACGGCCTGCTGCTGGCGCTGGAACACCGCCGCCGCACCGGTGAGGGCGTGCTCGTCGAGGCCGCGATGGTCGATGCCGCACTCAGCATCTCGGCCGAACAGATCATCGAGTACACCGCGTACGGCGCGCTGCTGGAACGCGCGGGCAATCGCGGGCCCGCCGCGGCACCGCAGAATCTCTACCGCGCCGCCGATATCGACGAGTTCGGTCGAATCGACAGCTGGGTCGCGATAGCCGTGACTAGCGACCAAGAGTGGCAAAGCCTGTGCGGCGCGCTCGGATCACCTTCTTGGGCGACCGATCCCGCGCTGTCGACGGAAGGCGGGCGGCGCGCACACCAGGATTCGATCGACGAGCACCTGGCCGCGTGGTGTGAACAGCGCACCCGCGACGACATCGTCGCTAAGCTCTGGGATGCCGGAGTGCCGGTGGCCAAGGTCATGCAGCCCCATCGCCAAACGGAACTGCAGCAGCTGGCTTTTCGAGGCTTCTTCGAAGAAGTCGACCACCCGGTCAATGGGCGGGCCAGGCTCAGCACCGTGCCGATGCGGTTCTCCGGCGGTCCGGCGCGATTCCACACGAAGGCCGCGCCGCTGCTGGGGCAGCACAACCACGAGTTGCTAGCCGAACTGGGTTTGACGCCCGCGGAGATCGCCGAGCTGGAGGTCGACGGAATCATCGGCCAGGCCCCGGCTTAGTGGCGCCAGCCCTCGGCCGCCTGATCGTCGAAGGTGCGGTCGATACGCTCGAACCTGCGGTGCACGGAAGCGCGGGCGGCCTCATGCGGAAGGATGTACAGCCGATTGGCCAAAATCCCGTCGGCAGTCAGGCGGGCGACGTCGTCGACGCCCAGGGAGTCGTCCTGCGCCGGCAACGGCCCGAGCGACCCCGTCACGTCGGGGGTCGACGCCAATCCATAATCCGCGCCGCGAATTCGTTCGGAGTTGGAGACAAGCTTGGTTTCGACGACCATCGGGCACAACACCGACACCCCGATGCCGCTGTCCTTGACCTCGCGGGCCAGTGTCTCGGCGAGGGCGACCACGCCGTACTTGGCGACGCAGTAGGCCCCGAGGCCGGCGTTGGGTACCAGGCCGGCGAACGACGCGGTGAACGCGACGTGGCCGCCCGTGCCCTGCTCGAGCAGCCTCGGCACGAACGCCTCGACGGCGTGAATGGAGCCCCACAGATCGATGTCGATCACCCAGCGCCAGTCCTCGTGCGTCATCTGCGCGATCGGACCGGCAACGACGATGCCGGCATTGCTGAAGACCACGTCGACCTGGCCGAGCAGGCGGAAGGCCTCATCCGCGAGGTGAACCATCTCCTCGAGATGCCGGACATCGCAGGTCACGCCATGCGCGTCGAACCCCTCGTCCAGCAGCTGTGACACGGCCTGTTCCAGCCCGGGCTTGTCGACATCGGCAAGCACCACGCGCGCGCCGCGGCGAGCGAACTCGGTGGCGGTTGCAAACCCGATGCCACTCGCGCCGCCGGTGACGACCGCACCGCGTCCCTCGAATCCGTCCATAGGACGGAACCCTATTTCAGGCAGCTACCCGCGTCGACGGGCAGGGTGACGCCGGTGACGTAGCGCGATTCGTCCGAAGCGAGGAACAGCACCGCGTTGGCAATGTCCTCCGGCTCCACCCAGGGAACGGGCAGTGTGTGGAACATCTGGCAGATCGGGGCCATGTCGTCGGGGCCCGGGTTTTCGAGATCCGGGCGGAACAGCTTGTAGGCCCCTTCGTTGTGCAGGATGGGCGTCCGCACGTGGGTCGGATGCACGGAGTTGACACGAATACTGTGGTGCCCCAACTCCACCGCGAAGGACCGCATGATGCCCACCACGCCGTGCTTGGCGGTGACATAGCTGCCGCAGTGCGGGTAAGCCTTTAATCCGCCGACCGAGCTGGTCAGAATGATCGAGCCGCCCCTGCCGCCTGCAATCAGATGTGGGACACCGGCTTTCACCGACTTCCAGACGCTCGACAGGTTCATGTCGATCATTTCCTGCCAGTCATACTCGCTGGTCTTGTCCAGGGTGTCGCCGCCATTGCCGATGCCTGCGTTGGCCACGATGATGTCCAGCCGGCCCAGTTGCTCCACGCCGCCATCGACCGCCGCTTTCACTGCGTCGTAGTCGCGCACGTCGACCTCGGCGGTGACGATTCTGCGGTTGAGTCCCTTGACCAGGTCGGCGGTCTCGGCGAGATCCTCTGGCGTCGAGCCGGGAATGGTGGTGTTCTGCACGAAGGATTTACAGATGTCGACTGCGATGATGTCGGCGCCCTCTTGCGCCAGCCGCACCGCGTGGGCGCGGCCCTGACCTCGCGCCGCCCCGGTGATGAAAGCGACCTTGCCCTCAACACGTCCAGTCATGGTTACCTCATTTCCTTGATGGCTCAACCGATTACGGCTGGCATGGTGTCCCAACCCCGCACAGTCGAGGTCGGGGAGAGCTTGCACTCGGCAAGGTCGACATCCCACTCCGGAAACCGCTTCAAGATTTCCTCGAGCGCGATCCGACCTTCCAGGCGGGCCAGCGCCGAGCCAAGGCAGTAGTGGGTGCCCACACTGAACGTCAGGTGCTGGCGCGGCTCGCGTCGGATGTCGAAAACATCTCCGTCCGGCGGGAATTGGCGGTGATCGCGGTTCGCCGCGCCGACGAGCATCATCATGACGCTGCCCTCCGGGATGCGGCGCCCGTAGTACTCGACATCACGGGTCACGTACCTGGCCACGTGGGGCGCCGGCGGTTCGTAGCGCAGCAACTCCTCGATGGCCCCTGGAATCAACGACGGGTCGGCGACCAGATCGCGCCGCTGGTCGGGGTGTTCGGCCAACACCTTTCCCGTCCACCCGATGAGCCGGGTGGTGGTTTCGTTGCCGGCGCCGGACACCACGCTGATATAGATGAGCAATTCGTCGCGGCGGAGTCGGCGGACGGTCCCGGTCTCGTCTTCGAACTCCACGTTGAGCAGTTCGGTCATGATGTCGTCGGAAGGATGTTCGGCACGCCAGTCGATGAATTGGCCGAAAAACTCGCCGTTCATCATGTTTTCGGCGGTGGTGTCCATGGGTTTGCCGGCTTCGGTGCGCAAGTTGGCGTTGGCGCGATCGCGTGCCGCTTCTTGGAACTCCTCGGGCACACCGAGCAGCATCCCGATCACACGCATCGGCATCTGCGCGCCCAGGTCGGCGACGAAGTCGAACCGGTCCGTGCCGATGAGTGGATCCAAACTCTGAGCACAGAATTCGCGGATCTTGGATTCCAGCTCGTTGATTTTGCGCGGCGTGAACATCCGGGATAGCAGCTTGCGGTGGATGTCGTGGATCGGCGGGTCCTCGAACAGCACTACGCCCCAAGGGATCTCGATGTTCGCCTTGATCAGCTCGAGTATCGCGCCCTTGGCCGAACTGAAGGTCTGGAAATCGACCAGCGCGTCATTGACGTCGGCGAAGCGACTCAGCGCATAGAAGTCATGCTGTTCGTTGTAGTACAGCGGAACGTCCTCGCGGAGCCGCCGAAACATCGGGTACGGGTCGGCGTTCAGCTCCACGTCGTACGGATCGAAGTACACCTCGCTGGCCGCGCTGACTGTCACGGGAAATCAATCGCCTCTCGCCGGAACCGCGTCGCCCCGCCCCCCGGGGAATCGCCGTCGTGTCGCCTGAGAACCCTGTCATCGCCACAAGTCAGTGTCAACGACGAATCCGTTTTGGCTATTTGCAATTCTAGATATTAGAGAATCTGATTCTCACGAGGCAAGTGGCGTGCGATAGTTGCTCATTTGGTGTTGCCGTGCCGCTGGTTATCGCGTGATCGCTAGCCGACGAATCCGCGTGAGCAGAAGTCCCAGACCTCGTCGGCGGTGATGGGATGGATCGTCGCGTCGTCCGGGCCCCCGCTGGACTGAGCGATGAACATCACCGTCTGCATCGTCATGGCGGCCACTCGCTTGGGATTGATCTCGGCGCGCAACTCGCCCGCGTCGCTGGCCGCTTCCATCAGTTCGGTCAGCAATGCCAGCAGGGGCGCGTGCGCGACCTTGACCTCGGCCGGGTGTGTAACCAGCAATCGCGGCGCAAAGTCGGTGAACAACGGCCGTTTCGCCGTGGGATCCGGGCGCGAGGACTCGTACAACAGCTCAACGGCAACCTTGAGCCGCTCGAGCGGATCTGTGTGACTTTCCGTGGCGGCGCGAATCTGGTCGGCGGAGCGGCTCAGCGCGTCTTCGAACAGCGCGAGCAGCAGTTCGTGCTTGCCGTCGAACTGCAGGTAGAAGCTCCGCAACGACTGGCGGGAACGGTCGACAACCTCCTGGACGGTGAAGTCCGTGCTGCCCTTTTCGATGATGATGGCCTGCGCCGCATCGAGGAAACGCTGGACGCGCTGGGCGGCCCGCAGTTTCGCGGTCTTGATCGACCGCTCGACGGCGCGCTGCTTCCAGGCGGGCTCCTCGCTTGGGCTGGTCACGAGCGGCTCAGGGGATTGCCGCGAGGGGAGAACATGATTGGACTCTACCGGAGAACGCCGTGGCATCTGTGCGCTCGACCCCCTCACGGACGACGTGTCTGAGATTGTAACTTTCTTACCACGAGAATACTATTCTCTTACACGCGTGTATGGAAGTGAAATCGCAAGAGCGAACTGCGCCGTCAGCGGAAACCCTGATCTACCCCTTCTAGGAGTGCCGTGCAGCTGAGTTTCGATGCCGATGTCGAGGCGTTTCGCTCCGAGTTCGTCGCTTTCCTCGATGCCAATCTGCCCTCGGAAGCCGAGGCATTCGACCGGCCCCGCTCGAGTTCACACATTCCGGATTGGGCGCGCCGCTGGCAACGGTTGCTGTTCGACAGTGGGTGGCTGCTGCCCGGCAACCCGCCGGAGTTCGGTGGACGAAACGCCACCTTGTTGCAGCAATACGTGTACCTCGAAGAGTTGTCGCGACGCCGGATCTACCAGAGTTTCAATCCGCAGGGCGTGGGCATCATCGCGGCGTCCCTGTTGACGTTCGGCACGCATGAGCAAAAGCAGCGATGGGCCGTGCCGATTCTGCGGGCCGAGATCACCGCGTCGCTGGGCATGAGCGAACCCGGTGCGGGCTCGGATCTGGCGTCATTGAAAACCCGCGCGGTGCTAGACGATGACCACTTCGTGGTCAACGGGCAGAAGGTGTGGACATCGGGCGCCCACGACGCCGACGTGCTTTTGACCTTCGTGCGCACGGACTCCGAGGCGCCAAAACACAAGGGCATCAGTGCTTTACTCATCCCGACCGACACCCCCGGCGTGGTCCGCCGGCCCTTCGCGTCGGTGGCGGACAGCGAAGACGTCGACTTCAACGAGGTGTTCTTCACCGACGTGCGCGTCCCGGCCGAGAACTTGGTGGGGGAGATCAACCAGGGCTGGCGGGTGGCAACCGGTTCGCTCGGTCACGAGCGAGCCATGTTGTGGATGGACTACGCCGGGATGTTGCACGCGCTGACCGTCGATTTCGGCGCATCGGGACCGCTGCAGCGCGATCACTACGCAACCCTGGTTATGGATTGCTACGCGCTGCGGCTGATCGGGTCGGCGACTTTGGCCAAGGCCGCACGCGGGGAAGAGGACGTGCCCGCCCAGTCGGTGCTGAAGCTTCTCGGGTCGGAGGCGATGCAACGAGCCTGCGAGGACGCGTTGAATGCCGAGGGGCCGGACGGGCTCGTGCTTCACGCGGTCACCTCGCCCGTCGCGCCGCTGAACCTGGACAGCCACTACGGCAGCTGGTTCGATCGCTACGTGCGCACGTTCGCCGCGACCATCGCCGGCGGGACTTCCGAGATCCAACGGAACATCATCGCCGAACGCATCCTCGGCCTCCCGCGCAATTAGCATGCGGGATCAAGGCTTTCGAGCGTCCACCCAGGCGTAGTAGGCGATGGCGACGAGCCCGGCGACGATCGCCGCCGCCCCCAACACGATGCCGGCAACCGCGGCGCGGGGGTTGTTGGCTTCGCGGCGCTGGACGCGCCGTCGGGCGACATCACCGGTCAGCACCGCCGCGATGCCGAGGGGCACTCCGATCAGGAGCCAGCAGGTGCCGAGTGCGACCACGCCCAAGATGACGGAGGCGACACCCACCTGGTTGCGCGGTGCGACGGGGCGGCCCATGCGTGCCAAGTCTAGGCGCCGCGGCCGTGTGCCAGGGATTGTCGCTGTGAGGCGGGCACATTGGGTAGCCCTCCCGCTTTGTGGCAGGTGGGACATCGAGCTTCTACAGCTGCGCCAGCCGCGGCGCATATCCTTTGGATCGCAACGACTTCCCCGCCTCGTGGGTCAGTTCTCTCGCGCTGCCCAGCAGGCTGTCCAGGACCAGGGCCCGTTTGATATGGCGATGCAGGGGATGTTCGGCGGTGAAGCCGATGCCACCGAGGACCTGCTGGCAGTGGCGCGAGGCGGAGAGCGCCGCCTGGCCGGCCGCGGCCTTCGCCAGCAGGGAAGCCAGGCCGTCGGCGTCCTCAGCGGCAGCACCCAGCGTCGCTTCCGCGCCCTCGATGGCGACCAGCGTCTCGGCCAACCGGTGCCGGATCGCCTGAAACGAGCTGATGTGTCGGCCGAATTGAACGCGGTCCAGGGCATGCTGGCGCGCCAGCGACAACATCGCGCGGCTGGCGCCGACCAGCCACCAGCCCACGGCCCGTCGCCCGGCGGCTAACGCGGTCGGCGGCAGCGACTCTCCCCGCGGCACGGAACGTATCGGCAGTTCGTCGTCGAGTGCCGAGCTGGAGCCATCGCCGCGTTCCCACACCACCCAGCGGTCACCGGCACACGGCAGCGGCACGCTGCCCTCCGGCGCGCTTCTGGTCGCCCTCAGTACGATGTCGTTGAGCACAGAGGCGTGCGCGCCGGTCTCGCCGAGCAACTCGAACACCAAAGGGACTGCGGTATCCGGCATCTCGTCGAGCATGTCGATCCAGCCGAGCTCGGATAACGCCGCGTCAAGCTTGGCTCCCGCCGCCGCGGTCATCGCGGTGCGTAGGGAGTCGGCCAGCATGCGCAGCGCCTCGGGGTCCACGGCTTTACTCCTTTCCGAGGTCGAGCAGCCGGCGGGCGATGATATTGCGCTGAATCTCTGCGGTGCCGCCGTAGATGGTCGCGGCGCGGGAATACAGGTATTCCGAGCGCCATTGCGTGTCGTCGAGCTCCAGGGTTCCCGGGAGTAGGTCGCGGACGGTGTCGTAGAGCCGTTGTTCGGCGCTGGCCAGCAGCACCTTGTCGATGGAGGTGTCCGGACCCAGACGTGCCCCGTCGCGTAACCGGTGCTGGGTGTCGCGGGATCGGCAGCGCAGCGTGTGCAGGGCGAGATAGGCTGCGCCAAGCTCGAATTCGTCATGGCCGTCGGGTTCGTCGGCGGCTGTCTGCGCGATGAGCTCGTCGAAGCGGGAGTAGAGGTAGGCGATCCGCTGCCAGAAGCAGGCGGAGCGTTCGTAGGGCAGCAGGTCCATCGCCAGCCGCCAGCCGTCTCCGGGTTGGCCGAGCATCCGGCTCGACGGGATCACCACATCGTCGTAGTACACCTCGCAGAACTCGTCCACGCCGTGCATCGTGCGCAGCGGCCGAATGGTGATGCCGGGGGTGTCCAGGTCGACGAAGAACGCGGTGATTCCGTCGTGGCCGGGCGCGGCGCGGGCGAGCAGGACACACCGCGTCGAGAACTGGGCGAAGCTCGTCCAGACCTTCTGTCCGTTGACGATCCAGTTGTCGCCGTCCTGGACCGCCCGGGTGGTCAGCGACGCCAGGTCGCTACCGGAGCCGGGCTCCGAAAATCCCTGACACCAGTGCTCGGCGCCGCTGAGCAGGCGCGGCACCATCTCGGCAGCGAGTTCTGCAGGGGCGTAGTCGATCATCGTCGGCGCGAGGACCTCGAGCATCGAGTACGGGCCGGGCTCGGCGAGCCGGCGGCCGACCACTTCTTCGCCGACGATCGCGCGAAGCACCGCGGGCCCACCCAATCCGCCGACTTCGACCGGCCAGCCGTAGCGCATCCAGTCGGCGTCGTAGAGCGCCCGGCTGACGCGGGCGAATTGCTGCATGTGTCCCTGCAGCGAGTGGTCTGGCCCCGGGGTCAGGTCATTGTCGTCGAGCCACGCGCACAGCCCCGCCCGGAACTCCTCGACATTCACGGGGTAGGGCGGCCGACGGCGTGCGGGCGTCCGGAATCGTGCACTCCGCTGCGGCGGATGAACGTCATGGCCCGGGTCTTCAGCCGCCATCCGTCGTCAGTGCGGGAGTAGGTGTCGCGGTAGTAGCCGATGCGCATGTCATGGGTTGCGTGGTCGATGAAGCACAGCGGTTGCGTCCCGGTGGCCGCATCGCCGTCGATGTCGACCAGCGCAGTTCCGGTGAGAAACAAGCCCTTTGGTGCCGCGGCCACCAGTTCCGGGAACTTGTCCAAGCCGTACGTATCGCCGAACGCGCTGTAGGTTCCGTCGGGTGTGAAGACGCCGATGAGCCCGTCGATGTCTTCCTGGGTGATGGTGACCGCGTAGCGGGCGAGGAGTTGCTGGATCTCGACCAGATCCTCAGTTCTGGTCGGCTGATTTGTCGACATAGACCTTGCCGCCTTTCATGACAAAGCTGACGTGCTGGGTAACGGTTATGTCTTCCAACGGGTTTCCCGGTACCGCGATGATATCGGCGAGCTGGTCCGGCGCGAGCCGCCCGCGGTCGGTCGAGTTGATGAGCTCGGCCGAAGTCACGGTCGCCGCCCGCAGCACCGCTAACGGGGGCAGACCCCAGTCGACGAGCGTGACAAGCTCGTCGGCGTTGCGGCCGTGTGGAATCGCCGGGGCGTCGGTCCCGACCGCGATCTTCACGCCCGCTTCGTGCGCGGCCACTATCGAGGTGCGCGACTTCGGGAACATCTCGGCGGCCTTCGCCTGCAGTTCGGGCGGGGCGTGCGAGACGTCCATGCCCTCGGCCAGGCGCCGGGTGGATACCAGGAACGTGCCGTGCTCGACCATCATCGCGATGGCCTCGTCGTCGACCAGGAAGCCGTGCTCAATGCAGTCAATGCCGGCTGCCACCGCGTGTTTGACGGCGTCGGCGCCGTGCGTGTGCGCGGCCACCCGCAGCCCGCGCCGGTGCGCCTCGTCGACGATCGCGCGCAGTTCCTCATCCGAATAGTGCTGCGCCCCAGGTGGTCCCGTCAGCGACATCACGCCGCCCGAGCAGCAGACCTTGATGAGCTCGGCGCCGTGCTTGATCTGGTAACGCACCGCCTTACGGATCTCGTCGATTCCGTTGGCGATGCCCTCCTCGATCGTCAAGTCCAGCACGTGCGGTGCGAACGCCGCGAACATCGTCGGATCCAGATGCCCGCCCGTCGGCGTGATGGCATGACCTGCCGGGACCACCCGCGGCCCGTCGATCCAGCCCGCGTCAATTGCCTTGCCCAGCGCGACATCCAGCAGGTAGCCGCCGGTCTTGACGAAGAGACCGAGATTGCGCACGGTGGTGAACCCCGCGCGCAGCGTGCGGCGGGCATTGCCGATCGCGCGTAGCACCCGGGTCGGGGGATCGTCCTGGACCTGCGACAGCCCGGGCTTTTCCCCGCGGCCGCCCATCAGGAGGTTGACCTCCATGTCCATCAATCCGGGCAGCAGGATTTGGTCGCCGAGGTCGATCAGCTCGCCCTCGGTGTCACCGCCGACACCGGCGATGCGATCGCCGTCGATACGCAGGATACCGGGCCGCAGGATCTCGCCGCTGTCAACGTCGAGCAGCCCGGCGGCCTTGAGCGTCAACACCTCTCAGATCACCGGCTCCCGGATCAGTTCCACCCATGCGGCGCCGCTGTCGGGCACGCGCGGCTGCTTCCACGCCTCTATCGGGAACGACACCATGACCAGCGACTGCATGATGTGCATCAACGTACGGGCGTCCTCGGGCAGATCGTCCAGCGGGAACTTGTCGCAGTACTCGATGGCGTCGTTCAGCCTGGGGAACGCGACGTCGTAGAACGCCTGCATCTCGGGCATGGTCGAGGCCAGTCGCTTGGCGTAGCGCTCGGGTTCGGTGGCTAGGTCCCAATCCAAATAGGGCTCCAGGTCAGCGAATTCAGACGGTAACGCCATTGTTTTGGTACTCCTTAACGTAGTCGGCGGTCGTCTTGTGCAGATGGCGGATCAGGATCTCCTGATCGCACAGCAGGAACTCCTTGACGGCCCGGGTGCCGATCATGGTCTGGGTCGCCTCCAGCGTGTTGGCGTCCTGCAGCGCGTACTCCTTGAACGTCACCGCCGCCAGCTCCTGGGCGAGGCGTTCCCGTGCGTTGCGCGGCGGAACGAAGTACAGCGTGCACTCGAAGATGTGCTTGTCGACGGCGGTCGGCCAGTAGTGGTAGGTCAAGAACCAGCCGGGCTCCCAGATCAGCAGCATGAAGTTCGGGTAGAAGAGCCAGGAGTCGATGCCCCACTGCGGCGCCCTCTTCACGTTGACACCCGGTGGCAGCTCCAGCTTCTCGATGATCTCCGGCTTGTCCCAGGGGCCGAACAGTCCGCTGCGCAACACCTGATCCATCGGCTTGACCATGGACATGTCCGGGGGCGGCGCCTGACCACCCCAGGTCGACTGCAGGTTGTGCGGGCCGGCGAGCTCGTAATGCAGCGCCTCGTAGCCGTACTTCTGGATCTTGGCGGCTTCTTCCTTGGTGTACTGCCCCTGGTGCAGGATCGGCGCGTGGTAGAACTCGACGAACGCGTCGATGAACAGCTTCCAGTTACTGCCGACCTCGGCCCGGTAGGAGTAGGTCTCCGTCATCTCGCCGAACGGGTAGCCCTCGATGCTCTTGGCCAACGGCCCCAGGTAGTCGGTGAGCGGCGCCGCGTTGTTGTCGAAATTGATGAAGATGAAGCCTTCCCACACCTCGCAGCGGACGGGCGCCAGGCCGTACTGGCTCTTGTCCACGTCGAAGAACTCATCTTCCTGCTGGACGAAGGTCAGGTCGCCGTCCAGGCTGTAGCGCCACGCGTGGTACTTGCAGGTGAACTGCCGGCAGGTGCCGGAGGTCTCCTCGTGCGGAAAGTCGTTCCATACCAGCTTGTTTCCACGGTGCCGGCAGACGTTGTGGAACGCCTTGACCGTGCCGTCCTTGGTCTTGACGATGATCACCGACATGCCCTTGCCGGCCGAGGGCAGTTCCTTGGTGAAGTAGCTGCCGGTGCGCGGGAGGCGCTGGACGCGGCCGACGTTGAGCCACGTCTTCTTGAAAATCGCTTCGCGTTCGGCTTCGAAGAATGCCGGATCGATCGAATCGGTGTAATCGACGGGGGCGGTGCCCAGTTCGGGATAGTTTTCTGTCCAGCTGCCTGCGGCCGGTTTCGTGAAGTGGGGCAAGGCTCTAACCTTTCTCGTTCTCGAGCTGTACACCAAAAGTGTTGATGGCCATGGCGAGTGCGATGTAGCCACCGATGGTGAAGATCAAGTCCATACGCTGATGTTCGTCAAGCCGTTCGCACAGAGCCGTCCACGTCTGATCCGAGAGGTTGGATTTCTCGTCGAGCTCGTCGACGGCCGTGAACACGGCGCGATCGAACTCGTCGCTCGTCTCGCCGGTCTGGGCGGCGGCGATCTCGGCGTCGGACAGTCCCTCCTTCTTCGCGATGCTCACGTGGTGGGACCACTCGTAGTCGCAGCCGCGTCGATGGGCGACACGCAGGATCGCTTGTTCGCGGATGCGCGCCGGGAGCGTGGAGCCGAACAGCAGGTACCCGCTGAACCGCAGGAATGCGCGGGCCAGTTTCGGGTGGCGGACCAGCGTCGACATGAGGGTGCCGGCGTCCCGGGGGTTGCGCCTTTCCTGGGGCAGCATGCCGGACAGTGACTGCTCGACAGCCTCGTCCCACTGGTCGGCGGGCAGCGGCCGCAGACGCATTAGGCAAGCTCCTCTCGGTGAAAGAGAATCATATTCTCATTTCCAACCAACAGACTTGCACGATTCGGTCGGCTGGTCAATGCCAGCGGGTGGCAATCCGCACTGGCCAGCCGCCCGGGGGACCGCGGTGGAGGCGTTGCCTGGGCGGCCCCTGCTCTGCGTCCTCGCTTGCCGGCGAAACGTCAGGTTTTCGCTAGGTGGCCCCGGCATTTACCTCGCGGCGCTGTCGCTCGAAGGCGGGCAATGAGACTATTCGTCTTAGGGCCTGGTCAAGGCTGCGTCAGTCGCTGCGCGCGGTGCTGGATGTTGATTCTCGCTTCACGAGAAGATAGTTTTCAAAATAGTGATCTTGGCGCCAAGCGGCGGTTCGCCGTAACTGTGTGGGCACAGCGCGTCCGACGGATTCGATCGAGAAGGAGCGGACATGAACAAAGAAGACATGATCCTGATCAGCGTGGACGACCACACCGTCGAGCCGCCGGACATGTTCAAGAACCATCTGGCGAAGAAGTACGCCGACGACGCGCCGCGCCTGGTGCACAACCCCGACGGCTCGGACATGTGGAAGTTCCGCGACACGGTCATCCCGAACGTCGCACTCAACGCGGTCGCCGGCCGGCCCAAGGAGGAGTACGGCATCGAGCCGACGGGTCTGGATGAGATCCGGCCGGGTTGCTACAACGTCGACGAGCGCGTCAAGGACATGAACGCCGGCGGCATCCTGGCCTCGATCTGCTTCCCGTCCTTCCCGGGCTTCGCCGGGCGCCTGTTCGTCACCGAGGACCCGGAATTCTCGACCGCGCTGGTGCAGGCCTACAACGACTGGCACATCGACGAATGGTGCGGGGCGTACCCGGCGCGGTTCATCCCGATGGCGATCCCGGTGATCTGGGATGCCGAGGCGTGCGCCGCCGAGGTTCGCCGAGTCGCAAAGAAGGGTGTCCACGCGCTGACGTTCACCGAGAACCCGGCCGCGATGGGCTACCCCAGCTTCCACGACGAGTACTGGAACCCGCTGTGGAAAGCGTTGTGCGACACCAACACCGTGATGAACATCCACATCGGGTCCTCGGGCCGGCTCGCCATCACCGCGCCCGATGCCCCGATGGACGTGATGATCACCCTGCAGCCGATGAACATCGTGCAAGCCGCCGCGGACCTGCTGTGGTCGCGGCCGATCAAGGAGTACCCGGACCTCAAGATCGCGCTGTCCGAGGGCGGCACCGGCTGGATTCCCTACTTCCTGGAGCGTGCCGACCGGACCTACGAGATGCACTCCGCCTGGACGCACCAGAACTTCGGTGACAAGCTGCCGTCGGACGTGTTCCGCGACCACTTCCTGACCTGCTTCATCAGCGACAAGGTCGGCGTGGCACTGCGCAACATGATCGGCATCGACAACATCTGCTGGGAGGCTGACTACCCGCACAGCGACTCGATGTGGCCGGGTGCGCCGGAAGAGCTGTGGGACGTGCTGTCCATCAACAACGTGCCGGACGACGAGATCAAGAAGATGACCCATGAGAATGCCATGCGGTGGTACTCGTTCGACCCGTTCACCCACATCACGCCGGAGCAGGCGACCGTCGGAGCGCTGCGCAAGGCCGCCGAGGGGCACGACGTGTCGATAAAGGCGAAGGGTCACGAAAAGGACGGCCGCGGCGGCTCGTCCTTCGCGGATTTCACGGCCAACGCGAAAGCCCTTTCCGGCAACACGGACTGATGCGCCGCCGGAATGCTGAGTGCGCCGGTGCATTTCGATCAGAGGAGATTTGGCCGTGCCCGGCGATGGAATGAATTTCGAGCTGACCGATGACCAGGAGCTGATCCGCCGGTCGGTCGCCGAGTTGGCGCGGAAGTTCGACGACCAGTACTGGATGGAAAAAGACCAGGCGCACGAGTTTCCGACCGAGTTCTATGACGCCATCGCTCAGGGCGGCTGGCTGGGTATGACGATTCCGACCGATTACGGCGGCCATGGCCTCGGCATCACTGAGGCCACCCTGCTGCTCGAGGAAGTCGCCAAATCCGGCGGCGGCATGAACGCGGCCAGCTCGATCCACCTGTCGATCTTCGGAATGCAACCCGTGGTCGTGCATGGTTCCGAGGAACTCAAAGCGCGGACATTGCCGCCCGTCGCGACCGGCGAAGTACACGTCTGCTTCGGGGTGACCGAACCCGGTGCCGGACTGGACACGTCGCGCATCACCACGTTCGCCAAGCGCGACGGGGATCGCTATATCGTCAACGGCCGCAAGGTCTGGATCTCCAAAGCCATGGAGTCCGACAAGATCCTGCTGTTGACGCGGACCCAAAGCTACGACGAGGTCGCCAAGAAGACCGACGGGATGACGCTCTTTCTCACCGACCTCGATCGCAGCAAGGTCGACGTCCGCCCGATCCGAAAGATGGGCCGCAACGCGGTCAGCTCCAACGAGCTGTTCATCGACAATCTCGAAGTGCCGGTCGAGGATCGAGTCGGCGAGGAGGGCAAGGGATTTCAGTACATCCTCGACGGCCTGAATCCCGAACGAATGCTGATCGCCGCCGAGGCGCTCGGCATCGGCAGGGTCGCGCTCGAAAAGGCGGTGAAGTACGCCAACGAGCGCGAGGTCTTCGGCCGCCTGATCGGTATGAACCAGGGCATCCAGTTCCCGCTGGCCGACTCCCTGGCCCGGCTGGATGCCGCGGAGCTGATGCTGCGCAAGGCCACCTGGCTGTACGACAACGGCAAACCCTGTGGGCGCGAAGCGAATACCGCCAAGTACCTGTGCGCCGATGCCGGCTTCGCCGCGGCGGACCGGGCGTTGCAAACGCACGGCGGCATGGGGTATTCGGAGGAATACCACGTGGCGCGTTACTTCCGTGAGGCCCGGCTGATGAAGATCGCGCCGATCAGCCAGGAGATGATTCTGAACTTCCTGGGAGCCCACACGCTGAAACTGCCGCGCAGCTACTGATGACCGTCCGCCGCCGATGACCGACCCCGTGCTGCTGTCCGATGACCGCGACGGGGTACGCACCCTGACCCTCAACCGCCCGCACCGCAAAAACGCCATCACCCCGCAGCTGTGGATCGCGTTGCGAGACGCCCTCGATGGCGCCGGTGGTGACCGCAGCGTGCGCGCCCTGGTCATCACCGGCGCCGGCGGCAGCTTTTGCTCCGGCGCCGACATTTCGGTCCGCGACGACGTCCATCCGAGAGACAAACTGCAGCGCCTGACCGACGTGGCGCTCGCGTTGCATGAGCTCCCGATCCCGACGGTCGCCAAGGTCGACGGGGTAGCGGTCGGTGCCGGATGGAACCTGGCACTGGGTTGCGATCTCGTGGTCGCGACGCCGGAATCGAAGTTCTGCCAGATCTTTTCCAAGCGGGGCCTGTCGATCGACCTCGGCGGCTCCTGGCTGTTACCGAAATTGGTTGGCCTGCAACAGGCTAAGCGGCTCGCGCTGCTCGCCGAAACCATCGACGCAGCAGAAGCTCACGCTTTGGGTCTGCTGACCTGGGTGGTGCCCGCCGGCGAGATCGACGCCTTCGTCGCCGATCTCGCCGGCCGACTAGCCGCCGGCCCGCCGGTCGCGCTCGCGCAGACGAAGGCGCTGCTGAACGAGGGTGCGGACCGCACCCTGCGTGACGCGCTGGCCAACGAGGCTCGCGCGCAGGCAGTCAATTTCGCGACGACGGATGCCGCGGCCGCCTATGCCGCTTTCGCTGAGCGCCGAGAGCCGTCGTTTACTGGTCGGTGGGCGCTGTCAAAATCTGACGATGAACAACGGAGTGAACATGCGTGAGACGGTGATCGTCGAGGCGGTACGCACTGCAGTCGGGAAGCGCAACGGCGGGTTGTCCGGCATGCATGCCGCCGACCTGTCCGCGGTCGTCCTGAACGAACTGCTGGACCGCGCCGGCGTCGGCCCGGAGATCGTCGATGACGTGATCTGGGGCTGTGTTTCGCAGGTGGGCGATCAGTCCAGCAACATCGGGCGCTACGCGGTGCTGGCGGCCGGCTGGCCCGAGAGCATCCCCGGGACGACGGTCAACCGCGCGTGTGGTTCCAGCCAGCAGGCCCTCGACTTCGCGGTGCAGGCCGTCATGTCGGGCCAGCAGGACGTCGTGGTGGCCGGCGGCGTCGAGGTGATGAGCCGCGTCCCGCTCGGCGCGGCGAGGGCAACCGGGATGCCATACGGCCCGAAAGTCCTTGCCCGCTATGACGATTTCTCCTTCAATCAGGGTCTGTCGGCGGAGATGATCGCCAAGAAGTGGGGCTTCTCCCGCAACCAGCTCGACGAGTACTCCGTGCAATCCCACGAACGCGCCGCCGCTGCCCAGGACGGCGGGGCCTTCACCGAGCAGATCGTCCCGGTCTTCACCGAGGGCGAGGAGGGCACGGTCGTCGTCGCCGACGAGGGGGTGCGGCGGGGGACCACCGCGGAGAAACTCGCCGCGCTCAAGCCCGCGTTCGTCGACGACGGCGTTATCCACGCGGGCAATTCGTCGCAGATCTCCGACGGCGCGGCCGCACTGTTGGTGACGACGGCGGAGATGGCGGTTTCGCTGGGGCTGACGCCGCTCGTCCGCTACCGCGCCGGCGCGGTCACCGGAGCCGATCCGGTGCTGATGCTCACCGGCCCGATTCCGGCGACCGAGAAGGTGCTGAAAAAGGCCGGCGTCGCGCTGTCCGAAGTGGGCGCGTTCGAGGTGAACGAGGCCTTCGCGCCGGTGCCGCTGGCGTGGATCGCCGAGACCGGTGCCGACCCGCGCGCGGTCAATCCGCTGGGCGGCGCCATCGCGCTGGGCCACCCGCTGGGCGCGTCCGGCGCGGTACTGATGACTCGCATGGCTCACCACATGCGCGATAACGGCATTCGTTTCGGGCTCCAGACCATGTGCGAGGGCGGTGGCACGGCCAACGCCACCTTGGTCGAACTCGTGCGCTAGCGGCGGCCTCGCCCCGTACGACGGCGCTGGCCGGTTCCTGTTTGTGGGTTGAGACCCTTGTCACAGCGGGCAAACCAACCTACTGTGTGTTCAGTAGGTTGGCGACTGATCGATGCAAGGAGTCCGGTGCCCGTCGCACGGCGATACGACACGCTTCTCGCCAAAGGCGAGGACCGCAAGCAGCGAATTCTCGACGTCGCGCAGCGCCTGCTCACGCGCAATGGCTGGCGCAACACCACACTTGCCCAGATCGCCGGCGAGGCCGGGGTCACGCCGGCGGGGTTGCTGCACCACTTCGAATCCAAGGAGCAGCTGCTCCACGCCGTGCTCGACGCGCGTGACCTGGACGACGACACCCACGCCGACCGGGCCGGCGATCTCCTCGTCGAGATCGCCCGCGTCGCCGATCGCTTCAACCGGGCGCCCGAAATGCTGGGCACCTTCACCGTGCTGCTGGTCGAAAACATCCTTCCCGACGCCCCGCTGCACGACCGCATGCTGGCCAGGCAGCGGGAAGCGACCGACATCGTCGCCGAGCTGATCCGGATTGGTCAGGCCGACGGCCGGTATCGCGCCGATATAGACCCCGCCATCAAGGCAGTGGAAATTCTCGCCTTCGTCCACGGAATGGAAACACTATGGTTGCTCAACCCTTCGATACCGCTGACCGAGGTGTTCAAGGAATACGCGGAGTCGCTGGCGCGGGACTTCGCGCCGTCGACGAGGACTTGAGGTACCGGCTCGACGTAGTCGCCGCCGACGTCGTCGACGTCGTGCGATTCGCTGGTGGGTGGCTCTTCGACCGGGCGATGGCGGGATGGGACGTCACCGTGCTGATCGCCGACCGGCCCGACGACCGGCCGCTGCAGATCCTCGGTGTGCAGATACTTGATCTCGAAGATGCGCTGGCCTCGATGGAAACCCGACCACGGCCCCAGGCATTGGCGGCCGGGGCGGACCTCTTCGGATGCGACTCGCGGGTCCGCCAAGGCGTGCTGCAGGCCCTCGATCACGGCGTCACGGAGGTCACGCTGTGGGGAGAGACGTGGCCGGCCGAGGTCGATGGCAGCGTCGGCCTGGTGCAACACCGGTTGAGCACGGCCGCGCAGATATTCAAGGCGCGGGCGTTGGCCGCCGCCGCGATGCCGCACGACGCGATCGATCACGTCGAAACCTTCCGCAGCGGTCTGCTGGCCTGCCCCTCGGTCGCCGCCGATCTCGTGCCCGCCGGCTAGCTCGGGTCCGTATTCCGGGAGCCTCCGTCGTTTGACGACGGCCAAGCGGTGTGGAAATGTAATACTCATCTCTGAGAGGCTCATTCTCACTGTTGAGATTCGAACGGAGCGACACGGTGAACGACGACTTCACCAAGATGGACTTCTTCCGCGGCAGGGAGCTCATCGCGGACCCGTATCCCTACTACGAGGCTCTCCGGCAGCAATGCCCGGTCACCCGGGAAGAGCACCACGGCGTCACCATGGTGACCGGCTGGGAAGAAGCCTGCGCCGTGCTGAACGACGCCGAGACCTGGTCCTCCTGCATCTCGGTGACCGGCCCGTTTCCCGGCTTCCCCGTGCCGCTCGAGGGTGACGACGTGACCGAGTTGATCGAGCAGCACCGCGACGAGCTGCCGTTCAGCGACCAGCTGCCCACGCTGGATCCGCCGACCCACACCAACCACCGCTCCTTGCTGATGCGGCTGATCACCCCGAAGCGCCTCAAGGAGAACGAGGACGCGATGTGGGCGCTCGCCGACCATGCTCTCGACGATTTCCTGGCACCCGGCCGCGGCGAATGGATCAAGGGCTTCGCGGGCCCCTTTACGCTCCTCGTCATCGCCGACCTGCTGGGCGTGCCCCTGGAAGACCGTGACAAGTTCGTCAAGGGCATCGCGGAGCACGCGGGAGGCGGCATTGGAGGTACGGGCAAGGAGTCGCTGTCACACAGTCCGCTGGAATTCCTTTACGGCCTTTTCTCCGACTACGTCCGGGACCGGCGCCGCGAGCCCCGCGACGACGTGCTGACCGGCCTGGCGACCGCCACCTACCCCGACGGCTCGATACCCGAGATCGAGGACGTGGCCCGCGTTGCCAGCAATGTTTTCTCGGCCGGCCAGGAGACCACCGTGCGCCTGCTCGGTGCCGCGGTGCAGACACTCGGGGAGCGTCCCGACATCCAGGCGCAGTTGCGCAAGGACCGCAGCCTGATTCCCAACTTCATCGAAGAGGCGCTGCGCATCGAGAGCCCGGTCAAGGGGGACTTCCGGATGAACCGGGTGCCCGTCAATGTCGGTGGGGTCGACCTGCCCGCGGGCACCACGGTGATGGTGGTGCAGGCGGCCGCCAACCGAGACCCGCGCCGGTTCGAAGACCCTACGACATTCGATCCCGGCCGCAAGAATGCTCGCCAGCACATCGCCTTCGGACGGGGGATCCACAGCTGCCCCGGCGCACCGCTGGCGCGAGCCGAAACCCGGGTGGCGATCGAGCGGCTGCTCGACCGCACGTCCGACATCAGGATCGACGAGCGCCATCATGGTCCGGCGAATGACCGTCGCTATCAATATGTTCCGACGTACATCCTGCGCGGCCTGACCGAGCTACACCTGGAGTTCTCGCCGGCATGAAAGTCACAGTGGACGACCAGCGCTGCCGTGGTCATGGTGTCTGCACGACGCTGTGTCCGGAAGTGTTCTCCCTGACCGACGATGGTTACGCGGAGGCGATAGCAGCCGAGGTCCCAACGGAATTCGAGGCGGCCACGGAAGAGGCGATCGAGTGCTGCCCGGAACAGGCGATCAGCAAGATTTAGTCACGCACGCGGATAAGGAGATTCAATGGCCAAGGGGCCCAAGGGTTATGTCATCCTCACCGAGGCCATCAAGGACCCGGAAGGCATGAAGGCCTACGGCAAAGCGGCTGGGGCGGCGATGGGCGGCGTCAACATCCTCGCGGTGGACACCGCGCCCAAGGTCATCGAGGGCTCCTGGCATGGTGACCAGACCGTCGTGCTGGAGTTCGAATCGGTCGATGCGGCCCGCGCCTGGTACGAGTCCGAGGCCTACCAAAACGCGGCGAAACTGCGCCAGGCGGCGGCCGACTGCAACGCGGTCATCCTTGCTGGGTTCGGCTAGTCCTCCACGATCGAGATCGCCTGCCTGGGGCACTGACGGACTGCCTCGCGCACGTCCGACTCGATCTCCGGGGTGACTTCTTCCTGCAACACGGTCAGCATGTCGTCGTCGCCGAGGTGAAAGACCTCGGGATTGATGCCCATGCAGACGCCGTTGCTTTCACAAAGCCCCCAGTCGACTTCGATCTTCTTCGTCATTGCGGTCCTCCTTACCGCAGCACCCTGACGGGCACGTTCTGCCACCCCGCGACATTCTGCATGTGGACGCGCTGCAGGCCGTCCCAGTTCACTTCGTAGCGGGGCATGAAATCGAGAAGTTTCTCCAGCGCGATTCTGCTTTCCAGACGGGCCAATGCCGCACCAAGACAACTGTGAATGCCGTACCCGAGACCGAGGTGCTGCGCTTCGGTCTGATCGCGCTCGATGTCGAACGTCTCGGCGTCGGTGAAGGCCTCCGGATCGCGGTTCGCCGCGGCGCCGCACAGGAATACCGGTTTGCCCGCGGGAATCACGCCACCACTGACGTGTGCCTCCTTGAGGGTGTAGCGGACGTTGTATTGGACCGGCCCTTCGTAGCGCAACAGCTCTTCGACCGCGCCCGGGATCTTGTCTCGGTCGTCCTGCAGCTTCTGCCACTGGTCGGGGTGTCGGGCGAAGATCACCGCCGCATTGCCGAGCAACTTGGTGACGGTCTCGGCGCCGGCTCCGCCCAAAAGTGTGGCGAAGCCCGTGATTTCAATATCGTCGAGCTTGCGGGGCTGGCCGTCTTCGCCGGGGATCTCGGCCGCGATCAGCCGGCTGATCATGTCGTCCTGCGGGTCCGCGCGCCGCTCCTGGATGAGGCCGAAGTAGTACATCGCGGTGTCGATGTTCGCCTGCATTCCGGCTTCGCTGATCTCGATCTGTCCCGGCTCGTGATGCAGGCTCGTGTCGATCCAGTGGCGCACCTGCTGGCGGTATTCCTCCGGCACGCCGGCCATCCGGGTGATGACTTCCACCGGGAACGGGCCGGAGAAGTCCTGCACGACGTCGAAGTTGTCGGGATCGACTTCGCCCAGGTATTTCTCGATCACTTCGATGATCGTCTCGCGTTGCGATTGGATGGCTCGCGGCGTGAACGCCTTGTTGAGCAGGCTGCGCATGTGCCGGTGCTCCGGCGGGTCCATGAAGATGATCGACTTCTGCTCGGGAGAGATACCTTTGCGCACCATCCCGAGGTCGCAACCGCGCGCCGAGGAGTAGGTCTCGAAGTCCTTGAACCCGGCCGCCACGTCCTCATGGCGGGTCAGCGCGTAGAAGTCCTCCTTCTCGTCGTAGTAGAGCGGCGCGTCTTCGCGCATCCGCCGATAGATTTCGTACGGATTGTTGAAGAACTCTTCGCAGAACGGGTCGAAGACGACTTTCGGTTTTGTCACTGCATCTCCTCAGCGGCGAGGGTAGGGGCTGGAATCGTTACAGTGGAACGCCTGACTGTAACGTCAACGGTAGCGCTTTCGTGGCGCATCGAAAAGGCCAACATGCGGTCATTTCGGATCTTCGCCGGTGGCCTCGACCAATGCCTCGAGGCCAAGACGATGTTCAGGACCCGGCTGGTGGCGAGCCGGCCGCCCAGCCGGATCGCCTCGGCGAGTAACCCGGTGCGGCCCACGAACAGCGCATTGTTGACGAGCTTCACTTTTGCCCCATTGGCACCGAGCCGCACCATGGGGCCGGCCCATCCGGCCCGCACCGACGAACCCGATTTTCACCGCGGGTGCCCCATCAAGGTCAGCGCGGCGTCGGCGGCGTCGAGCACGGCACCACCGTCGGCCGCGGCCTGGTGGGCAAGATCGACGACGAGGCGGACATCCTTTTGCAGCAGCGTCCCCGCCAAAGGGGCAAGCCTTTCCAGGCCGCCGATCCCACCAAGGGCGTTGAGCGCGAAGCTGTTCCCGCTGCTGCGCGAGACGACTTCGGTGAAACGGTCCGGGGCAACGCCGAGTGCCTGGCCCAGCGAAAGGGCGGTGGCCGCCGTTGCGAGGTTCGCGGTGAAGAGCAGGTTGTTCAGCAGCTTGGTGGTTTGCCCGGAGCCCAGCTCGCCGAGGTGAACCACGGAATCGGCGTAGGTCTCGAAGACCGGACGGCAGCGCTCGACAACGTCGGCGTGGCCCCCGACCATCACGAGTAGGCGGCCTTCGGACGCCGCTCCACCGCCGCCGCTCACCGGTGCATCGATGACCGAAACGCCCTGGGTAGCAGCATTTTTGGCGAGTTTGCGGCAGGTGTCGGGGTGCACGGTGCTGTGCACCGCGATGACGCCGCCGGGTTTCATCGCATGGAGCAGCCCGTGTTGGCCGGTGGTGAGTTCCTCGATGTCGGAGTCGCCGACCACGCACAGGCAGACCAGGTCGCTGGCGGACGCGAGTTCTTCCGGCGATTCGGCGACCTTCGCTGCGGTATCGGCAAACGGCTCGAGCGCCGCGGACCTGCGCGCCCATAGCGTCGTCTCGTAGCCGGCCTCGACGATCCGTCGTGCCATCGGGCCGCCCTGACTGCCCAGCCCGATGAATCCGACTCTCATCCGGCCTCCTCTTCCGCCGAGCGTGACGCCACAGTCACGTTCGAGCCCGAGAGTGACTGTGGCGTCACGCTCGAGGGAGCAGCCGCCACACACTCCTCCGCGAAGGAGAGGACCGCCGCGTGGTAGTCCGGCGCGGTGTAGCCGAGGCTCATGTTGTGTCCCGCGTCGGGTTGACGGTGCACGACGAACCGTGGTGCGCCGGAGAACATCGCGGTGATCTCGGTCAACGCCGAATCGTCGGTCTGCCAAACCCTTTCGTATTCGGCGATGCTGAAGTGCACCGGGACCCGCACTGCGGGAGCGAGGGCCGGGAAGTCTTGGCGGGCCCAGTTGGACACCATCAAGTCTTCATAGGGCGGGGCACCGGGATAAACCGTGGCCCCCGACAGCACCTCGGGCGGATACAGCCGCTCCGGGCTCCACAGCAGCTCGCGCATGCCCGCCGGGCGGCTTTGCCGGGTCGCCGTCTTGAGCAGCTCTCGGGCCGCGGGGTGCCAGTGCCGGCCGGTGCCCGCCAATTCGATGCCGAGCAGATTGGCGCCGCGTTCGTCGGCGGCCATACGCATCGTGAGTTCGCACCCGCCCGAATGTCCCATGACGAAAAGGCCGGCGCCGTGTGCGCTTTGCCCGAGGATGCGATCCACCGCGCCGTAGGCCAGGTTGACCCGCTGCTCCGGTTGGGCCACCGCCTCGGGATAGGGAGCGGAGCTACCGTAACCGGGCCGATCGAGAGCCACCACAGTGAATCCGGCCGCCGTGCCCGTTCGCAGCAACGAAAACGACGGGTGGCCCGGGCAGTCGAAATACAGGGCGGTGGTGCCGCCACCGTGAATGGCCACGATAACGGCCTTGGGCCCCGCGGTGGGTTCGGCGACCAACGCAGACATCGGTACGCCATCGACGATCACCACCCGGGGCCGCGGCGCGCTCATCTGTCCGCCCGCAACAGGAGTACGCCGCTGGGAGTCAGGCCGCCGCTGCTGACCACGCCGACGCGGGCGTCGGGCACCTGTCGGTCGCCGGCCTCGCCGCGCAATTGTGTGACGGCCTCATGCATCAGGCCCATGCCGTGGGTGCGGCCATGCGACAGTTGCCCCCCATGGGTGTTGAGCGGCAGCAGGCCGTCGCGGGCGATGTTCTTGCCGCCATCCAGGAAATCCTTGGCCTCACCGATCCCGCAGAAGCCCAGCGCCTCGATCCAGGACAAACAGTTCATGGTGAACCCGTCGTACAGTTCGGCGACGTCGACGTCGGTGGGTCGCAGCGATGTGCGAGTCCACACGTGTGCCGCCTGGCCCAGCACCTGCGGCTCGTGCGTCAAAGTGCTTTGGTCCCAGTCGATTCGCTCGATGATCTGGGTGCCCACCGCCTCCACCAGGACGGGCGGCTTGGGCAGGTCGCGCGCCGGGTCGATGGCGGAGACGATCACGGCGATCGAAGCGTCGCAGGGCACGTCGCAGTCGTACAGGCCGAACGGCGTGGTGATGGGCCGCGCGTGCAGGTAGTCGTCCATCGTCATCGGGGTGCGATAGATCGCCGACGGATTGAGCTCGGCGTTGGCTCGCTGGTTCAACGCGATCCAGCCCAGCGTCTCTTTCGTTGTGCCGTAACGGTGAAAGTGCCGCTGGGCGTTCATCGCCAATGTGTGGGCCGCCGACGTTGCGCCGAACGGCATCTGCCAGCCCGCCATGCGCCCCATGGACGGGGCGATCTTGCCCTGCTTCATCAGCTCACCGTGGGTGGCTTCCCACAGTGTCCGGAAGCAGAGCACGTGCCGAGCCAAACCGCCTGCGACAGCTAGCATTGCGGCGATCACCGAACCGCCCGGCCCGAACGTTTCCATGGCGCCGTTGTGCCACGTCGGCCGAATTCCCAATGCGGCCTCCAAGGCGGTGACCCCGCCTTCCCCGATGCCGCCGACATTTATCACGCCGGGATACGTTGATAGGCCGTCGATGTCGTTGAACGTCAGCCCGGCATCGGCGATCGCCGCCTCGCAGGCCTGGACCGTCAGCGACAGTGGCGGAACCATCAGCCGTCGGCCGATCGGTGACATGCCGATGCCGGTAAGCGCGACCTTGTCCTCGAATTTCTCCGTCGTCAGCATGGGCCGGACGTATTCACCGAATCGTTCCGGCGCTATCTCGTCGACCGGCAGGGGAGCGGGTTTGGCGTCTTGAGCGGCCGGCCGGAACAGCGGGAACCAGACGTCCTCGACTTGCTCGAAGACAACCTCGACCTGTTGACCGAGTTCCAGCCGATCCGGGTCGCAGTCCACGATGTTGGTGGTCAGACGGACCCGCGGGTCTTCGGCGATCGCCACCTGCGCGATGACATACGGCGCTGGCAGCCCGGGCAGGCTGAACCGTTGGTTGATCGTGAATCCGGCCAGTGTCGCCTTGCCGGAGAGCGCCCGCACGCCGACGTCTTGCGATCGGCAGTAGCGGCATACCGGAGCCGGCGGATGGATCAGCGCCTGGCAGGCCCGGCATTCCTGTAGCCGCAGGGTGCCGTCAGAGCCCGAAGTCCAGAAGAACTCATTTTCTTCGGTGACCAGGGGCAGCGGGCGTCCCGGTGCTGCTGACACGTCACCTCCGGGAAGTCGATCTGCGGGCATGGTAGGCCCGTTATACGAATTGGAGAATTACGTTATCACTGAAGAGCAGGGACGATCTAGGGCCGCGTGCCGACGTCCGGGTCGGCCTCAACTAGGGAGGGTGCCGGCGCGCTGAGCTCATCGAATCGTGCGAGGGCGTCGTCAAGGTGTGCGTCATCGAAGAATTCGCATCGGTTGAGTAAGTCGTCTTCGACTGTGAAGACGTCCGTCATGCGCCACTCGGCGTAGAAGCCCGCTTGTGTCGTCCCCTTCGCCACGTGGGTTACTACCGCGCCGAGGCTAGTCAGCCGATGAACAGCCTCAACGTAGATGGTGATGTCGACCGAATCGGCAAAGGATGCACGGAGGTATTCGATTAGGTCACCGGGCGTCATCGTCGGCCCACCGCGGCGGTCGATGTCCTTGAAATCCGGTGCTATGGCTGGGATTTCACCGCGGTTGAGCGTGACAATCACTTGTGTGATGGCCGACCATACGCGCGAGTGGGCTGCCGCTTCGCCGGCGACATACCGGGCATCGAGTTCTGCAACCGCAGCGTTGATGTCATCGAGGTCGAACGTCACGCTGTAGTGCAGTAGGCCGGCCTCGGTGACTTCCGTGATTTGTAAGAGCTCGACGGCGACCGGTCGATCCGCGTGATCGGTATCGCGATAACACACGCGGATGAGCGACAGGCGAGAACCCCTCGTGGCGATGGGCTCCACTTCCAGCCGAAAGCCGCTGGGTGCCGTCTCGAACATGGCTTGCACGGCTATCCTCTGCTGTGCTTTACCTTCGAATTCATCGCGCAGGCCCTTCCGCCGGTCCTGGTATTGAATGTCCGCGGTGCAGAGGGCAAGGAAACCATTTATGTCGCGGCGCTTGAACGCGTCAGCCATGCCTTCCCAGATCCGGGTGGCGGCGTTGTCAAGCAGCGGCGGCCGGTTGAGCTCGTCGAACCTCATGAGGGCAGAGTCGAGGTCTGCCTCGTCGAATACCTCGCAGCGGTTGATCCGGTCGCCGTCGACAATCAGAAGTAAGATCGGCCGCCACTCGGCGTCGAAGCCTTCTGGCGAGGTCCCATACGCCGTATAGGTGGCGACCGCTCCGAAACGGCTGAGGCGATGCACCGCCTCGATGTGGATGCTGAAGTCTGGCGTGACCTCCCAAACCTGCAGGGCTGCTTGTGAATCGGCCTCGATTAGGGGGAGCGGCCTGTGGTCGACGGTGATGTAGTCCGCCGCGGTGATTTCGTGCCGGTTGAACGCGGCGCATTCGTCTGCGAGTACCGACCAGGCGTGCGAGTGGGCCGCGGCCTCGCCGGCGAGGTAGCGAGCGTCGAGTTCCTCGAAGGCAGCGTCGATGTCATCGCCGTCGAATATCGCGCTGGCGGTGAGCCGGTTGTCGCCACCGACCTCAACTACGCTTAGCATTTCGGCGCTCGTCTCCCCGGGTTCGAAGCCGTGGACCGAGGACTGGATACGAATGAGTGCCAGGCGCCTGCCGCGAGTAGCGACGACGGTCGACGTAATGCCCTCGAACCCGACCTCGGCGACTGCTTGCATGTTTGTGACATGGTCATCGCGCCCGCACAGTACATCGGCGCTCACAACCCGACGGTGATCATGAGTGACGATGTCGTCCGCCATCGTCTCGGCCATTTCGGCCCAGTCTCGAGCTGCGAAGCAGCTCCACAAGCGTTCTACCGCTTGGCTTGCCGCGTTCTCCAGTCCCCGCACTCGCGGATGCAGTTCGTCAAACCGTGCGAGCGCGGCGTCGAGGTCTGCCTCGTCGAAGACTTCTAAGCGGTTGACCAGGTCGCCGTCAACGATCAGGACGTCGATGGATCGCCACTCGGCCTCGAGTCCCTCTTGGGAGGTCCCGTTCGATACCCGCGTGACGACCGCTCCGAACTTGTTCAACCGGTGCACGTTTTCGATGCGGTTGCAGATGTCTCGCTCTAGCTCCCATGCGGCGCCAATGAATGCAGTGAGGTCACCGGGCGCGACCGATACCCCTCGGCGCTGGTCGATGAAGTCCGGCCTCGGCGGGAGCTCACGCCGATTAAGCATGGCGTACGAACGCGTGACAACGGACCATGTGTGCGCGTAGGGACCCGCTTCGCCGGCGAGGTACCGAGCCTCGAGTTCATCAAAGGCGGCGCCGATGTCTTCGGTGTCGAACATGACGTGCGCCGCGATCCGATCGTCGGTGTCGAGCTCGACGACACAGAGCATTTCGACGCGGAAATCTCCATGCGCGAATTTGCGGTTCGGCGCAGAGATACGGGTCAGGCCCAGGCGCTCCCCGCGGATCGCAATGACCATCGAAGTTACGTCTGTTAAGGCATCAGCAAGAGCTCGAATATTCGCTATCACGGTGTCGCGACCGTCCCAGACGCCGATGTTCACCACGCGACGGCGGTCGTCGACAAAACTGCTGTCGGCCAATATCTGGCTCGCCGCAGCCCAGTTGCGGGTTCGGGTGTGGGCAAAGAAGCGGTCATCTGCCAGGCTTGCCGCGTTTTCGAGGTGTCGCGTCTGCGGGTGCAGTTCGTCGAAGCGTGCGAGCGCGGCGTCGAGGTCTGCCTCGTCGAAGATTTCGCAGCGGTTGATCAAGTCACCTTCGACCGTGAAGATGTCCGCCATGCGCCACTCGCCCTCAAAACCCTCTTGTGAAGTCCCGTTCGACACAAGGGTGACGACCGCTCCGAGGTCGGTCAGCCGATGCACGGCCTCGACGTAGACGTTGTACGCGCCATCGTTTAATGCCGCATGCATGTATGTCTTCAGGTCACCGGATCCGATCGCGGCAAGAGACCGATGGTCGATGTCGACAAAGTTCGCTGTCGTCGCGAAGATTTCGCGTCTATTCAGAGCGGCACACGCGTGCATGATGACCGACCACGTGTGCCCGTGCACGGTGGCTTCGCCCGCGAGGTAACGCGCGTCGAGTTCTTTGAAGGCGGAATCAATGTCATCGGGGTCGAACAGCACCACAATCGCGATGCGCTCGTCGGCGTCGGTTCCAACGACGCGGAGTACCGGGTTGAAGAACGCTCCAGGCTGCTGCTGGTCGAGGCCCGAGAACCGGACACGATGTAGCGCGAGGCGCTCCCCGCGGGTAGCGGTGACAGTCGGCGTGACATTCGTGATCCCGAGTTCCGCTGTCACCCGCAGATTTTCCATCTCGGCATCGCGGCCGTGGCGGGTCCCATGGCCCACGAGACGACGGCCGTCCTCGTCGACGATGTCGTGGGCGATTGTTTCCGCCACGGCGGCCCAGTCGCGGGCCATGAAGTGCTTCCACAATCGCGCGTACGTGCGGGTTGCAGCGTTTTTCAGATGGCGCGCCTCCGGACGCAGCTCCTCAAACCGCGCGAGCGCCCTGTCGAGATCGCTCTCTTCGTAGATCTCCAACCGCGGCTCGTCGGGATCGAGTAATAGAGCTCGCGCCCATTGCAATTCGTTCCCTTGCGCGTCGGTACCTTCGATGACGAGGCTGGCGACAACGCCATGGGCACCGAGGGCATGTACTGCCGTCGCGCGATAGCGGGCATCAGATACGAGAGGCCACAACTCCTCAATCGCCCGTCGGAAGTCTCCGTCTGCGAACGGGACTCGTCGATGGTCGGTAAATGCAAGACGTTCGATCATCGGTCCCGGCTCGTGGCGGTTGACCTCGTCGAGGGTGTCCAAGGCGCGCTTCCAAACGCTCGCGTACGGTGCCGCTTCGCCCGCGAGGTACCGCGCGTCCAGTTCCTCGAAGGCAGAATCGATGTCCTCGAGGTCGAACGTGACTATCGCCACGATGCGTTGGTCGGCGTCGACCTCGACGACGCCGAGCCACTCGGCGCCTACTTCACCGGGCATGTCGCGGTTGAAGGCACGCGCGTGGGCGAGGGCTAGGCGCTCTCCGCGGGTCGCGAACGTGCTCAACGATATGGTCCTTGCACCGACCTCCACTGCGGATCGCAGGTCCGCGATGTGCACATCTCGACCACGACGAACTCCTGCGTTCACCACACGACGGCGATCCTCCACGACTATGTCGTCGGCCAGTAGCTCTGCCATGGCAGCCCAGTCTGGGGCCGAGAAACACGCTTGGTATCGCTCGAGCATTCGGCTCGCCACGGTTTCCAGCCGTGAAGCCTGCGGTCGTAGTTCCTCGAATCGGGCGAGCGCGGCGTCGAGGTCTGCCTCGTCGAACAACTCGCAACGGTTAAGGAGATCCCCATCGAACGTAAAAATCCCGATCTCTCGCCATTCGGCCTGGAAGCCCTGTTGCGAGGTGCCGTGCGATGCCATGGCGACGACTGCTCCGAGCTCACCCAGGCGATGCACGACCGTGATGTAGGAATTGAAATCCGGCTCGTTGTCGAACAAGTCGCGGATGTAGGCGATCATCTCGCCGCTCGCGAATGCTGCTCCGCGCCGGTGGTCGATGTCGATCCAGTCCGGCGCCAGCTCGGGTAGTTCGTGTCTGTTGATCGCGGCAAAAGCCCCCGCGATGACCGACCACGTATGCGCGTGGGGGGCGGCTTCTCCGGCGAGGTACCGCGTGTCCAATTCCTTGAACGCAGCATCGATGTCGTCGAGGTCGAACGCACTGCGCGCTGCGATGCGCTTATCGGCGGTGATCTCTACAAGGTTGAGAAATTCGATGTTGAATGCGCCCGGTTGCTGCTCTTCGCCGGAGATACAGGTGCGGCAGAGGACAAGGCGTTCGCCTCGAGTCGCGATGACCGTCGCCGTACTGCGCGTGGCCCCAATCTCGGCGAACGCCTGCATGTTTGCGATTTCGACATCACGACCGCGCCTGATCTCGGCGTTCACGACTCGTCGGTGGTCGTCGACAGACGTATCGGCGGTCAGTAGCTCCGCCATGGCGGCCCAATCGCGCGCGGCGAAGTACTTCCGAAACCGCCCGTACGCTTCGCTGGCCGCGTTTTCGAGCCGAGGTGTGCGCCGACTGAGCTGTTCGAACTTCGCGATCGCGGCGTCGAGGTCCGCCTCGTCGAACAACTCGCCGCGGCTGAGGAGGCCGCCATCGACCGTCAAGATGGCTATGTCCCGCCACTCCGCGTCGAAGCCGTCCACCGTTACGCCTTGCGCCACCTCTGTGACCACCGCTCCTAAGCTGCTCAGCCGGTGCACAACCTCGACGTGAATCGTGGCTTCCGGCGCGGTGTCCCATGCTGCACGGATGTACGCGGTCAACTCACCGGGCGCGAACGCTCCCCCTCGCCGGTGGTCCATGGTGACCCCGTCGGGTGTCGCCGCGGGCATCTCGTGCCGGTTGAGCGCGGCGTAGCTACCTGTGATGACTGACCATGTGTGCGCGTGGGGTGCGGCTTCGCCGGCGAGGTACCGAGCGTCGAGCTCAGCCATGGCGGCGTCGAAGTCGTCGAGGTCGAACGTGACGTAGCCGACTATCCGGCTGTCGGTGTCGATCTCGACGATGCTGAGCACCTCCCCGAGGAACGCCTCGGGTCCCTGATCGCGGAGCGAGTACCGGCCACAGAAGAGGACGAGGCGCTCGCCGCGGGTCGCCATGACTGTCGAGGCCGCGTTCGCGATTCCGAGGCTTGCGATTGCCTGCGCGTCAGCGATCGCGGCGAATCGACCGTGTCGGACTCCCGCGCCCACCACCCGACGCCGATCGTCAGCGCAAAAGTCCTCGGCCAGTATTTCCGCCATGGCGTCCGACTCGCCTGCCGTCAGGGCCGTCAATAATCGCTCGGTCACTTGGCTCGCAGCGTTTTCCAGCCGCTGCGCCGACCGGCTTAGCTGTTCGAACCTGGAGACCGCGGCATCGAGGTCCATCTCGTCGAATAGCTCGCTGCGGCTGACCATTTCACCGTCGACCAATAGGACTACGACACCGCGCCACTCGGCATTGAAGCCCTCTCGCGAAGTTTCGTGCGCGGCGTAGCTGACGACGGCTCCGTCGCCGTTTAGACGATGCACAGTCTCGACATAGCACGTGATGTCTTGGTCAGAGTCCAACCCGGCCTTTATATATGCGACTAGACCGTCGGGACCCATCGCGATCTCCCGGCGGTGGTCGACGTTGACCCAGTCCGGCGTCGTTGGTGGCTGCTCGTGTCGATTGATTGCTGCGTAGCTCGATGCGATCACCGACCATGTCTGCGCATGCGGTGCCGCCTCGCCGGCGATGTACCGTGCGTCGAGTTCGGCGATTGCGGCGTCGAAGTCGTCGGGGTCGAATATGACGCGTCCCACGACCCGTTCGTCGGAGTCGATTTCGACCACGTCGAGGAGATCGCTTCGGAACGCATCGGGACCGCGGGATCCCGCCGAGGCCCGGCCGCGAGTCAAGACGAGGCGTTCTCCACGAGTCGCAAGGATCTCTGATGCAAGGTGTACAGTCCCGACCTCGGCGATCGCTGCAATTTCTGCGACGACGGCGTCCTGGCCGTGTCGGCGGCCGGCATTGACCACCCGACGACGATCCTCCGTGGAAACGTCTTCGGCCAGTATTTGTGTTATTGCGTCCCAGTCGCGCGCTGCGAAGTGCGCCAGGATGCGCTCGTACACCCGCGCGGCCGTATTTTCCAGCCGACGCGTCTGCGGGCGCAGTTCATCAAACCTGGCGATCGCGGCGTCGAGGTCGTCCTGGTCGAATACTTCGCAGCGGCTGAGCATGTCGCCTTCCACCGTTACAACGGTGATCACGCGCCACTCGGCGTCGAAGCCCTCTCGTGAGGTCTCATGCGACGCGTTGGTGATGACCGCTCCGAAATCATTCAGCCGCTGCACAGCCTCGATGGAGTGGCTGAGATCAGTAGTGAGGTTCCACACGGCATCGAGAAGTGCTGGCATTTCACCGGACGCAAACGATGTTCCGCGGCGGTGGTCGATGTTCACCCAACCGGGTGTTGTTGGCGGCATCTCGCGCCGGTTAAGCGCTTCGTAGGCTTGCATGATCACAGACCATGTGCGCGAGTGGGCAGCCGCTTCGCCGGCAATGTAGCGGGCGTCGAGTTCGGCGATTGCGGTCTCGAAGTTGTCAAGATCGAACACGACAACTGCGGCGATTCGCTCTTCGACATCGATCTCGATGATGGAGAAGGAATCGTTTTCAATTGCCTCGGGGTCGCGGCCCGAGACGCGAACACGTGTGAGTGCGAGGCGGCTGCCGCGGGTTGCCAGGACGCCCACCATGGTCATCGTGAAGCCGACATCGGCGGTCGCCTGCGCATCTTTGATGTTGGCATCTCGACCATGGATGATCCCGGCGTTCACCACTCGTCGGCGATCGTCGACCGAGACGTTTTCCGCCGTTATTTGAGCCACGGCGTGCCAGTCGCCGGCCGCAACGTATGAATAAAGGCGCTCGAATACCCGGCTTGCGTCGTTCTCTAGTTTTGATGCGGGCCGGTTGAGCTCTTCGAACCGCGCAAGCGCGGCATCGAGTTCGTCGTCATCGAACAGCTCGCAGCGGTTGACCATGTCACCTTCGACCGTCGAAATGGCGATCTCCCGCCACTCAGCGTGGAAGCCCTCGTGCGAAAGGCCATGCGCCGCATAGGTGCAAACCGCTCCGAGATCGCTCAACCGGTGTACAACCTCGACATAGGTTCGGATGGTCTGATCGAGGTCCCACCCGGCACGGATGTACTCGGTCATCTCGCCGGGCGCGAACGCCTTCGCCCGGCGGTGGTCGATAGTGACGCAGTCAGGCGTCATCGCGGGCAGCTTGTGCTGCCTGGCGGCGTCGTAGGCGTGCGCGATGACTGACCATGTGTGGGAATGGGCGGCCGCCTCGCCGACGAGGTACCGCGCGTCGAGCTCGGCGATGGCGGCGTCGAAGTCGTCGAGGTCAAACGCGGGCATGGCCGCGATCCGCTCGTCGGTGTCGATTTCGACTATTTGTAGGAAATCGACGTGGAACCCCTCTGACTCCTGGCCGGTTCGCGAGTAGCGGGCACGAGTGAGGGCGAGGCGCGCTCCACGGGTCGCAACGGTGTCGGAGCTCGCGTCCGTCACCTCGATGTCGGCGGCCGACCGGAAGTCTTCGATCGCCGCATCGGGGCCGCGTCGGATCCCGGAGCCTACGACCGAACGGCGATCGTCGCCGTAGTAGTCGTCGGTGAGGAGCTCGGTTATCGCGTCCCAGTCGCGGGCCGCGAAATACGCATGCAGGCGCTCATACGCCCGCGTCGCGGCATTCTCGAGCGGCGCTCGAGGATGTAGCTCTTCGAGTCGGGCGTGCAAGGCGTCGAGTTCGGCCATCGCCGCGTCGATGTCTTCGACGTCGAACCACACCTGCAACGCGACTTGACCGTCTTCGTTGATGGCGTAGAGCTGAAGAAGTTCGTCCTGCGGCGCTCCGGGACTCGCGTCGGGACTGCTCGTAATTAATCGAGAGAGAGCCAGCCGCTCGCCTCGCGCGGCGACCATGACATGGTTGATCCGTACGGTGCCCGCCTCAAGTTCCCGCCTCAACCCCCCTCGCACCGCGTCTGATAGCAGAGTTAGACCGACGATCTTCCGACGACTCTCGACGACGAGGTCTGGTGCGAATAGCCGCTCGACCTCGTCCCATGCTTCGCGATGAATCGCGGCCATCACATGTTCGCCCACTCGGACGGCCGCGGTATCGAGCTCGACCGCCGGCGTTTCAGGCGGTGTCGCTGCAGGGTGCGGGACCCGCTCGCCGAGAACCTGGCGCGCCTTCTCGGCAAGTGCCGCAGCGCCTTTCCGTTCGTACAGGTCGACCGACCGCTCGGCCGCCCCTCGCGCCCCGGCGGAGTCGCTGGCGGCGGCCAAAACCGTTGCCAGCGTCAGGCACGCGTCGCCGTGATCGACCAAGGCGTCGGTGCGCTCGGCCAGGCTGACGGCAGCCTCGGCAACCCGCCGCGCCGCATCGTGATCACCAGAGCGCGAAAGCAGAAGCGCCCGAAGCGTGCGCCAGGCGATCGACGCCTTGAGCGCGCTGCCTGCGAGACGCTCACTCTCCGTGCACAATTCGTCGGCCTCATCGTCTCGGTCGAGCGCGAGACAAGCGCGACCCAACAACGCCGCGGTCTCGGCTGTGCAGACGTCGATGCCCATGCGACGAAAGCCGTTGTAGGCCTTACGCAGATGGAACTCCGCCGCGCCGGGATCGTCCACGACCAACTCGACGATGCCGGCGAAGTGTTCGACCTCGAGGAGGGCATGGCGCAGGCCGAGCTCGGTGACGGTGCGCCGGGCCGAGTCGATCATCCGCCGGGCCGCCGCGGCGCGGCCGCGGAAGGCTTCCAACACTGCCTGACACCGCGTCGACGTCGCCTCGACCGCCGGCGAGTCCGTCGTGATCCGCAGTAGTCGCACCACGTCAAGGCACCGGCCGCCCGCGCGCGGTACCGGGTTGGGGCCCCACAGCGCCGCGAGCGGCGCGTTCGCCAACACGTTGTTCACCCGGCGATGCTCCTGCGCTCGTCGCGCCGCGGTCAGAGCGTCGTCCAGCGCTACTTCGCAGTCGCCGATTCGCCCGAGGCGGGCGAGACACCCCGCCCGAACCGTGTGTGCCGTGGCTTCCCCTGCGGCATCGTCCAATTCGGCTAGCTTGGTGGCGGCGTCGCCCAACGCGGCTTCGACCTCGTCCAGTCGTTCGGGATGGGTCAGCATCGACAGCTGGCCGTCAAAGCATGTCGCCCATGCCGCCAGCCGGGCCGAATCGACTGTCGCTCCTTGCAATTGAGAGACCGCACCGGCCGCCGAAGCCACATCGCCGGCCGCCAGCAGGGCCTCGCAGCGCGCGATCAGTAGCTCGGCGGTCTGGTCGTCGCGGTCGGGCAGCTCGTCGTCGATCTCCTCCAGCGCGTGCAGGGCCCGATCGTAAAGTTCGGCCGCTCCTTCGTAGGCGAGCCGAGTCATCGCCTGATCCGCTGCACGCCGGCAGTACTCGACGGCCTTGGCCGCGTTGCCCGCCCAGGCACATTCGAAGTAGTGGTGAGCCAGTTCGGCCAGCCGCTCCTCGTCGGCGCCGGGCTGACTCTCGAGCGTCGTAGCGATGCGTTGGTGCAGCCGCATGCGTCGCACCGACGGCAATTCGGCGAGCAGCGATTGTCGAACGATGGCGTGGTTGAACCGGTAGCGGCCGCCGTGCTCTTCGATGACGATGCCGGCCTTGCACGCCTCGTCCAACGCGTCGACGAGGTCGTCGCCGACCACGCTTTCGACCAAGTCCAACGCGAACCGACTGCCGACGACCGCGGCTGCGGCAAGGGCCTTGTTCGTCTCCGGTGCAAGCCGCGACAGCCGGCGACTCACGGCCTCGCGCACCCCTTGCGGCAGGGTGCTCTGGTCCCACCGGCCACCACTCTCGTCGACGTGACGCAATGCCTCGATGAGGAAGAAGGGGTTGCCGCCCGTGACCGAAGCCAATGCCCGGGCCAGCTCTTCGTCGTCGTAGCCGGCCTCGGCGACGTACGCGCTCACGTCGTCCTCGTCGAGGCCGCCGAGCTGAAGCCGGTCCGCGGTACCGTCGCGGTGCAGGTCGGCGAGCATCGCCGCCAGGGGATGGGAACGGTCGAGGTCGGTGCTGCGATACGTGCCGACGATCTGCACGCGGGCGTGCTCGCCGAAACGCAGGAGATGGCGTAGCAGGAGCAAGGTGGGCTTGGCTGCCCAATGAAGGTCATCGAGGATCAGGATGATCGGCGCGCCGGCCGACGCAATTCCCAGCAGGCCCACCACGGCGTCGAAAAGTGCGTAGCGCTCGGTGTCCGGATCCGCGCGGGTGGGCATGGCCAGGTCGGGCAGGACATCGGACAGACCGGGAACCAGTGCGAGCAATGCCTCCACCCCGCGCAGCCCCCGAAGTCCACCGCTGCCGAGGCATGGCACCAGGGAACGCAGCGCCTCGGCGAACGGCTGGTACGGCGCACCCAGGTCCTCGTCGCACCGGCCGTAAATCACCAGGGCGCCTTGGTCATAGGCCTGGCGCGACCATTCGCCGGCCAGACGCGTCTTACCGACGCCGGGTTCGCCGGCGATCAGTACCGCGTTCGTGCCACCGGCAAGCGCGGCCTGCCAGGCGGTAAAAAGTCGCTCCAATTCGCGTCCGCGTCCGACGAACGGCCCCGGGCCGGCGAGCACTGCGGGCAGGCTTGGGCGCTTGACGGGCACATTGGTGGGGACCGACGAACGTTGATTCTCAGCGGTTTCCAGCCGAAGCTCGAAGACGTGCTCCGGACGAGCGAGGTTGCGTAGCTCGCGCATCCCGAGATCGGCGAGCACAACGTCATCGGCCAGTGAGTCGATGACGAGTTCGGCGGTCGCACCCGAGCACAGGATCTGGCCACCCACGGCCAGCGAACGCAGCCGCGCCGCGCGGTTGACTGCCCTACCGAAGTAGTCGCCGTCGCGAAGCTCGGCCTCCCCGGTGTGCAACGCCACGCGGATTCGCATCGGCTCCCGCAAAACCCACGGCTCCTGCACGATCGCTTCTTGCAGCTCGATTGCGGCCGAGGCTGCGGCTGACGGCCGCTCGAAGACGGAGAAGGTCGCATCGCCCTCGCCGCGCGTCTTGATCAGCCGGCCTCCGCGCGACGTGACCACCTGTTCGACGAGTTCGTCGTGCCTTGCCAGCGCGACGGCCATCGCGTCGGCCTCCGCCTCCCAGGCCGCCGTCGACCCCTCGATGTCGGTCAGCAGGAACGTCACGGCGCGCGTTATCACCGAAGGTTGTTGTGCCGCGGGGATTTCCAGCGAAGTGTCCTGCGCGACGATCGCGGCTTCGAGTCGGCGCAAGTCCGGCCCCGGATCGACCCCCAGTTCGTCGGCGAGCAGGGCCCGAGCCCGCTGATAGGCGCCCAGGGCTTCGCCTTGCCTACCTGCCCGGTACAGGGCGAGCATCAGTTGGCCCCAACGCCTCTCGCGCAGGGGCGCATCGGCAACCGCGGCCTCGAGTTCGCCGACGATCTCCGCGGCGCGCCCCGTCGCGAGCAGCGCGTCGGCTCGATCCTCCACGAGCGCCGCGTGGCCCTCGATCCACCGCGTCTTCTCGGACGTTCCGCGCCTGCCATCGGGCAGTTCGGGGATGCCGCGCCAGAGAGCGAGCGCCTCCTCGAAGTGGGCCGCCGCTTGGCTGATGTCGCCGGCGGCAGCGGCATCGCGCCCTAGTCGGGCGGCCGCTTTGTAGCGCGAGACGTCAACCTCGCTCTCGGCGAGGATCCACCCCGCGCCCTGGGTCAAGATGAAGCCGTCGCCCAGGGTGCGACGGAGCGAGGAGATGTGCGTCTGTAGGGCCTTGGCCGCGGTGCGAGGCGGATCCTCGCCCCAGAGCAGCTCGACGAGGGTGTCGGCCGAGACAACGGAAGCGCTGTGCAACCCGAGCATCGTGAGGATGGCACGAGGTTTGGCGCCCGGGATAACGACGGGCGCTCCGTCGTGCCGGACCTGGAGAGGTCCCAAAACCCCCAGTTCCACCCATGGAAGCGTACTCACATTGCCCATGGTCGGTGGGGCGATTCAATGCATGGTCAAGATCGAGTAAAGACGCCGCGCGCCGCTGGCTAGCTAACTGTGGCAAAGCGGCCTAGAGCGGCACCCAGACTCCGCCTACGACAATGCCCCAACGGTGGAAGCCGTTACTCCAAACCGGGTCCGTTTTCGCCCATGCCGGCGTTGGCGGAGGCGGCGGTACGTCCGGCGGCGCATACGCTGGCGCGTAGGGCGGCGGAGGTCTGTACCAGTCGGGCACGGGCGGTGGCGCCTTGCATTCGTTTGTCGTGGGATTCCACGACATGTTGGGGCCGCATTCCGCCGAGCTGACCCCCGGCCGCGCGACCGACCCCGCCATTGATACGAACACGACCGCGACAACGGCGGCCAGACGACCGAACCACTTCATGGTGGGCCTCCCAGGGCAACATCCCCGACCTTGGCTCGCTTCAGCCTATGCCTCGGCTGGGCGCCCGTCACTTCCCCTTCGCGGAAGGGATAGGCGTAGCCGCGGGGTTGTCGCTGAGAGGCGGGCAAACCTATGGTTCCCCGACGGCCCGTTATGTGTGTGGCGAAAGTTGTTCAGCCCCGACTACACGCCGGCAAGATCACCGCGTGAAACCCCATTGGGCTTCGTTCGATTCGGTTTTGACGTGCGGGGCGGGATCCTCGTCCGACTCGCTGTGAAATGGATGGGGGACGGTGGGCGTGCGGTCGCCGATCTCGGTGATGGCGTGCACCGGGCAGTCCAACAGTGCGCGCTTGACGGCGTCGCGGTCCGACTCGGCCACGGTGCCATCGCCGATGAGCGACGCGTAGCCCCAGTCGTCCAACGAGAAGTAGCCCGGCGCGTGCTTGGCGCAGATGCCGAAGCCGTCGCAGACGGTGCGGTCCAAACGAATTTTCATGCCTGCCTCGCAGCTTCCGCCTCATACGGCCGGTCGAAGCGGAACGGGTGGTCGCGGCAGTCCGTGCAGCTCCCGTCGAGATGGCGTGCAACGTCGTCCGGGAACTGCTTGAGCAGCGTGGCGGCAACGTTGGTGGCGGCGTCCAACGTGGCGCAGGCGCCGCGTCCGCGCAGCACCACCGACCAGCGGCGCAATCGATCGACGTCTTCGGCCGTCGCGGCGCCGTCGCGCAACGCCCCGGCCGCGGCGGCCATCGCGGCCGTCCCGTTGAAGCACGACCCGCATTGGTCGGCGTTTTCGCGGTCGAAGTAGGCCAGGACCGACGCCGCAACAGCAACCGGACAGTCGTCAGTGATCACCGTGATCGCGCCGCAGCCCAAGCCGCTGCCGAAGCGTCGCATCGTCTCGTGATCGAGCGTCGTCTCCAGCACGTCGCGGTTGAGGAAACCCGAAAAATAGCCGCCCAACAGCGCCCCCCGCACCTGGTCGGGCGAAACACCGTGCAGCGCAAGCAGTTCGGTGAACGGTATGCCGTGGGGCAGTTCGTAGAGGGCAGGGGGTCGGCCGGCGCCGGTGATGGTGGCCAGGAAGGTACCCGAGGACAGCGGCGTGCCCTGCGAACGGAACGCCGCCGAGCCGTGGCGCTGCAGGTAAGGCAGATTGGCCAGGGTCTCGACATTGCTCACCAGCGTGGGCCGCCCGCCCACACCCGCTTCGAATGGTCGCGGAGGCTTGTCCGTCGGCTTGGCCGGGCCGCCGTTGATCATCCGAACCGCCGCGGTCTCCTCGCCGGCCACGTAGCCGGGCTGCACCGTGATCAAGTCGACGGTGACGCCGCCGAACGCGTTCGGCTCGACCTCGCCCAGCGCAGCTTGGACACTGTGCGCCGACTCCGGGTCGGATACGTACATATATGTGCGGTCCGCGGCGACGATCGCCGCGGCCAGTCGCAATCCGTCCAGAGCCAGGTGCGGGCGGTTGCGCAGCAGCCATCGGTCCTTGACCGAAGCCGGTTCTCCCTCTTCGCCATTGGCGACGACGACCGTGCCACCGGCCAGGCGCCCGTTGTCGCGCACGGTGCGCAACTTCACCGCCAGCGGGAAAGCCGCGCCGCCGCGGCCCACCAGCCCACTGGACTCGACCTCGGCCAGCAATTGCTCCGCGTCGGCAAGCGGGTGGTAACCGCCGAGGCGTTGATACGACGCGAGGTCTTCGCGACGGGGTTGTTCGCCCAGTAACCGGGGTTGGCATCCAGGTGCGCTGGCGGTGGTGATGTTGGTGGATTGGGCGGTGTTCACTGCAGGCCCGCCGTCGTCTTAGTTAGGCTTGCGCACATGCGGACTGCGGTGGTGCGCGTGAACGTCGACCCGGGAAGTGTGCTCACGCCTGCGCAATTAGAAGACGGCATGAACGACCTCCTCGGGCTCGGTGACGAGATCGGCGCCGGGGTGGTCGAAAACAATCTCGCGGCTATGCCGGCCAACCGCCGTGAGGTCGAGCTGCTCATTGCGGCCGACGACGTCGACGCGGCACAGCAGGCCGCAATGGGCCTGTGCGCCAAGGCGTTCAGCACCGCTCCGACGCTCGGCGTGGTCACCTTCGTCAGCAGGGGAACCGACGACGATGCCCGCGGTGTGCTGGCTGGGTTCGGACTCACCGGCGAAATCGCGCGCGTCCCAGGCGATGACGGCTTCGACATCGTCTATGTGACGCTGCGCGAGGCCGACCTCGAGCGCATCCCGGAGAGCCGGATCCACACGGCGCTCGAGGCGTCGCTCAACTGTGAGGTCCACATTCGCACGGAGTAAACGCATCAGCTGCCCAGGAATTCGAGGATTGCGGGCGCGGCCTGCACCCAGGTGTCGAACATGTTGAAGTGCGAAACCTTGCCGGCCGCGCGTTCTTCGGAGGCACGCTCCCAGGCATCCTCCGGCCAGGGCGGATCGATCAGTTTGGAGCCCTTGATCAGGCAGCTGACTTCCAGCGACGTCCGTTTGGGATGATCCCAGTCGTTCTCGCCGCCGCGAATAATCAAGGTGGGCACCTGGATTCGTTCGAACATCTCGTCCTCGACGCCCGGGATGGTCTGGCCCGGCTTGGACACGAACGCGTTGAGCCAGCGCAGCATCACCTTGAGGAACTCGTCCTTGTCGAAATCGAGAAATCGCTGCTTGTTTGCCGGGTTCTCTTCGATGCGGTCCCGCCACTCGGAAACCTTGATCACACCGTCCATTCCGGTTCCCCGCGCGGCCAGAATGCTGGGGATGATGTAGAAGGACCCCAGCACGAATGTGCCGTAGATACCGCCGACGATGTTCCACACCACCAGCTTCTCCACCATCTCCGGGTAGAGCATCGTCGTAAGCATGGAATCCCTTGCCCCACCGGAGCCGCCGGCGATGATGCATCGTTCGACACCGAGCTGACCCAGCAGGCCGCGCAGGGTTTCGGCGCGCATGTGCGACTCGCTTTGCCCGTAGAACTGCACGTCGGAGGCTCCGCAATTGGGCCGGTCCCACAGCAATACGCGGTAGCCACCCGCGACCAGCGCTTCGGCCAGCGGACGCAGACCCGGGATTTCCTTGCTGAACCGCCCGCCCGGCGTCAGGGCGATGAGATCGCCTGAGTCACCGAGGATTTCGTAGACGACGTTCCCACCGTTCACCTCGATAGATGCCACGCGACTCTCCTGTAGTTACGCCATCACCAGAACGTCGTTGCCGACGACACGCACCGGGTAGGTGCGGATGCTCCACTCCGGCTTGACCGCCGTCGTGCCGGTCGCCAGCTCGAAACCCCATTGGTGCCAAGGGCAATAGATGTATTCCAGGTCTCGCACCATGACCGCGTCACCGGGAGCGGTCTCGTCGACGATGGTGCGACCACGCGGACGCCCCGAGCACAGCGGTCCGCCCTGGTGTGGGCAGTAGTTCGCGATCGCATAGAACGTTCCGTTGACGTTGTAGACGCCCACGCCGTGGCGCCCGATCGGCACCAGCTTGTGGGTACCCGGCGGGATCTCGTCTACTGTCGCGACAACATGCTCGCGGCCCTGGGCGAGGCGGGGCTCGGGCCGCTTGGTTTCTTCCGCCAACTCAGAGCACCCGGACTTGGCCCTCGAGGACCGGCACCGTCTCCGGCAAGTGATAGGTCGCGATGCCGTTCTTATACATCACCGCATCCCGCGCTGCCTTGGGAAGGTGCTTGACCAGCCAGCGGGGGTCGTCGAACGTCCAGTGCGGGTAGTCCGAGGAGTACAGCAGGATCTTGTCGCACTCCATCCACTCCATCGCGCGGGTCAACTCGGTCTTGTCTTCCGGGTAGTCCAGCGGCTGGGTGGTGAATTTGATGTGCTCTTTGACGTACTCGGACGGCTTGCGCTTGATGTCGACGCGCGACTTGCGGGCTTCGTAGATGGCGTCCATGCGCCACATCAGCGGCAGGATCCAGGTGAACGCGTGCTCGACGAACACGATCCGCAGCGTCGGGAACCGATCGAAGACGCCGTCGAAGACCAGGCTCATCACCTGGTTCGCGGCCAAGAGCGAGTAGGTCACCATGAAGTCGTGGTTGTAGCTGGGGAAACCCACCGGCGGGGTCGGCAGCATCTCGTAGTTGCTGCGCGACAGGTGACAACTCACGGTGATGTCGTGCTTGGTGGCGGCCTCCCAGATCGGGTTGTACTTCGGGTGACCCCATGACGGCCGCGGCTCGGCCTTGATCAGGATCTGCGCCATGTACGGGTGCCCGGCCCACGTCTCGATCTCGCGTGCCGCGCCCTCGGGATCCTCGATCGCCGCGCAGATCGAACCGCGCCAGCGCTCATGCCAGTTGTTGTGGCTGTCCAGCCAGTGATTCGCTTGCCAGTGATTGAGTGCGGTCGAATACGCCTGATGCGCCTCGGCAAGCCGCGGCGTGCGGCCGCCGGGCTCGAGGATCGCGATGTCCGAACCCGCTTCCATAATCAGCTGGCGGAAGGCCATGTCCGGATCGCTGCCGGGGAACTCGCCATCGGGCGGAAAGGTGTCGGTGCGCATCGCGAAGCTGTGCGCGTAGTCGGGAGCGTCGTAGTAGATCAGCTCGCCCACCCGATGGTCCAGGAAAACCTTGCTGCGCCAGGGCTCGGGTATGTACTGGGTGATCTCGCCCCGTTTGGGCACCGGGTGGACGTCCGAGTCGACGCACCGGACGGCTATGCGCTCGGCGGCGGGAACACGTTCCTGCGTATGGGTCAACGTCATTTCGAACTCCTCGGTCTTTCTCTATTCTGCGACTAGCCCGCTGCTAAGTCGACGGAAACGTCGATCCCGTACAGGTTGGCCGCGTTGCGCCAACACACCTTCTCGCGCTGTTCGGCGGACAGTGCTTTGGGCAGCTTCGTGACGTCACCGCACTGCCAGTGCGGATAACTGGATCCGAACATCACCATGTCTTCCTTGCCGGTGAAGCCGAACCATTCACCGGCGAACTCGGCGTCGCCGGGACCGTCGAGGGCGCCCTGGACGAAGTACACGTGGCCCGGGAGGTAGTCGCTGGGAATCCGCGGCGCCCACGGCGTCTGTTCCAGGTGTGGCCGGCCGAAGGTGTCCATGCGCCAGATGAAGGGTGTCAGGAAGTCCGCGGCGCCGTCGGCCCAGACGAACTTGAGGCTTGTAAAGCGCTCGAACACGCCCTCGGCGATCATGTTCATCAGGTGATACACGTAGTTGAGCGCCATGAAACTGACGTACTGCTCATAGGTCAGCGTGTGTCCGGACGGCGTCGGCGGAAACCCGATGCCCTCCCCCGATTCGATATGCACCGCGACCGGAAGGTTCGCGTCGGCGGCCGCCTCCCACAGGGGCCAGAACTGGGGCTTGCCGTAGAGCTCGCGGGACTGCAGCGGGACGCCGATCTGGACCACGCGCGGGTGCTCGCGCCATTTCTCGATCTCACGCACCGCGCCGGCTATGTCGTCGGGGTTGACGCGGATGGTGCCGCGGAAGCGGTCACCGAACCCGCTGTGCTCGAGCCAGCGCGAGACCATCATCTCGTTGTGGGCGGCATGCAGTGCACTCCCCAAATGCCGGTCGGGCATGATGCCGCGACCCATCGGATGGAGGACGGCCACGTCGACGCCGCGCTTCGAAAACAGTTCGTGGGCAACGAATTCCGGGTCCGACCCTGGGTACTGCCGATCCGGCCCCTCGGTGTTCGGTGCGTACTCGCCGCCCGGTGACCCGTACCAGTCCATCTCGTAGTCGGGAAAACCACGGCTCTTGAACGGCTCACGCAGGAACGAGCGCAGGTCCTTGTTCGACGCAAAGAAGATGTGCACGCTGGCGTCGATCACCGGCATGCGGGTTCCGTCAGCGTGCTCGATCACGGAAGCCGCCCTCCGGTAGCCAAAGCGAGTGGAGATCAGTCATATGATAGATAACCTAACATTCTGATCGGCCGTCGATCAATGCATTTCCGGTAAGCGTTTCGGTTAAACATCGCCGCTGGTAGTGGGCTGTTTTTCCACCAGGTGGGCAAGTATCGTTCTTCAGCCAGGATAATACCATTCTCCCAGCCGTCGTCGAGCGCCGCGCGCGCCGCCGAAGTTGCCGGGACGGCTTAGTCCGGCGCCGCGTCGGCCCGGCCGACGGTGACGTCCGCGGCCTTCTCCAGCGGTTTGATCACCGTCGTGAAATCGGAATCGGGACCCTGATCTCGCGCGGTCGTTTCCCAGAGCCGGCCGATCGTTTCGGCAACGTCGGCGGGCACCCCAAGCGCCTTGGCTTCGTCGAGATACAGGCGCACATCCTTGAGCATCAGCCCGGTGGCGAAGCCGTAATCGAATGTTCGCGGCAGGATGGCGCGGGGGAACTTGTCGCGACTTGCGCTGGTCGCACCCGAACCCGCGTTGAGCACCTCGATCATCACGCTGGGGTCGAGACCGGCCTTGACGCCCATCACCACGACTTCGGACGTCGCGGCCAAGACGTTGGCGGCCAGGATGTTGTTGACGAGCTTCATCGTCTGCGCCGAGCCCGGTTTGTCGCCGATGTAGAACGGCCGGCCGATGGCCTCGAGTGCCGTTCGTATGACGTCGAATTCGTTGCGTGGGCCGGACACCATGACGGCGAGCGCTCCCTTTGCGGCTCCGCCGACCCCGCCGCTGACGGGGCTGTCGATCGCAACGATGTTCCGTGCGGCCAGACGATCATGGATTCGCACGGCCGTCTGGCTCCCGACGGTTGACAGGTCGACATAGCGCCTGACCCGCGCGCCCTCAATCACTCCTTGCGCGCCCGTCGCGACTTCGAGTGACGCGGCGGGCGTGGGAAGGCTGGCCATCACGGTCTCGGTCCGGTCGGCGACCTCTTTGACCGACGACGCGGCGTGGGCCCCGAGCGCGACAACGCGCTCGAGCGCGTCGCCGCGAGTGTCGAAGGCGACGACGTCGTGATGCTCCTGGAGCAGCCGACGAGCCATGGGAAAACCCATGTTGCCCAGCCCGATGAACCCGAGCTGCGTCATCGGTCCGAGGTCTTGTCGATTTCGGCGAATGCTTCGCGGGCGATACGAAAGCTGTCGACGGCGGCCGGCATGCCGGCATAGATCGCGACCTGCAGAAAGATCTCGCGGATCTCTTCCCGACTGACGCCGTTGGTGAGCGCCGCCTCGACGTGGGTTCGCAATTCGTTGGGCCGGTTGAGCACCGAGATCATCGCCAAGTTGAGCATGCTGCGGGTCTTGCGGGGCAGCTGTTCACGGCCCCACACCGCACCCCAGCAGTATTCGGTGATGAGATCCTGCAGGGGTTTGGTGAAGTCATCGGCGTTGGCCAATGCCTGATTGACATACTCCTCGCCCAGTACTGCGGAGCGAATCTGCAGCCCGCGCCGGTAGGTGTCGGGATCCAATGGTGTTCTCCTTTACCTCATTCCAGCCGCACGACGACCGTCTTGGTGGTCGTAAAGGTGTCGAGCGCTTGGTAACCCTTCTCGCGGCCGTACCCTGACTTCTTGAAGCCCCCGAACGGCAGCTCCACGCCGCCGCCGGCGCCGTAGGTGTTGACGTAGACCTGTCCCGCCTGGATCTCGGCGGCGAGCCGGTGGGCGCGGGACAGGTCGGTGGTCCACACCGCGGCGATCAACCCATATTGCGTGCCGTTGGCCAGGCTGATTGCCTCGTCCTCGTCGAAGAATCTGTTGACGGTGAGCACCGGACCAAAGATCTCCTCCTGCGCGATCGGCGAGGCGGGATCGACGTCGGCGATCACGGTCGGAGCGAAATATGCACCATCGGCAAGCCGTGCGTCCTCCGGCGGGCCTCCGCCGCAACGGATTTCGCCCTTGATGTCGCCGCCGACCATCGATTGCACCCGTTGCTGCTGCTTGTGCGAGATCAGCGGTCCGAGATCGCGGTCGTCGATGCCGGGGCCAATCGTCGCCGACTCCATGAGCCGGCAGACCGTGTCCACCAAGTTGTCGTGAATCGAATCATGGGCCAGTAGCCGCGAGCCGGCCGAGCAGGTTTGACCGGCGTTCTGCAGGATCGCCTTGACGATCGACTCGGCGGCGCGGTCCAGATGCGCGTCGGGGAAAACTATTTGCGGCGATTTCCCGCCCAGTTCCAGGGTCGTCGGCACCACCCGGTCGGCGGCCGCATGGGCGACCACCGAGCCGATCTGGGTCGATCCGACAAAGCCCAGATGGTCGACCTCGGGGTGTGCGGTCAGGGCGGCGCCGGCTTCGGCGCCGATTCCCGTCACCACGTTGAAGACGCCATGCGGTAGGCCGGCCTGAACCGCGAGCCGGGCCAATTCCACTGCGGTGCGCGGTGTTTCATCCGCCGGTTTGACCACCGCGCAATTGCCCACCGCAATCGCCGGAGCCACGGCGCGGGCCAGCAGTTGCATCGGGTAGTTCCAGGCGACGATGTGACCGGTGACTCCGAAAGGTTCGCGTCGGGTATACGCGTGCAGATCCATTGACAGCGGGATGGTTTGGCCGTAGTAGCTGTCGATCGCGTGCCCGTAGAAACGGAAGTACCGAGCGGCGACCGTCGCGTCCGCGCGCGCCTGGCTCAACGGCTTTCCGGTGTCCTCGCTTTCGATCCGGGCCAACCGCTCGTGATCATGGTCGATGAGATCGGCGACCCGCGTCAGCAGGGTCGCGCGTTCCGCCGGTGAAACGCCCCGCCAAGACTGCAGGGCCGGACGCGCCGCTGTCACCGCGCGATCGACTTCGTCTGTGCCGCCGCGCGCCACCGGTCCCAGCGATCGGCCGGTAGCCGGGTCGATGTTGTCGTACAGGTCCGCCGAGGCCACCGATTCGCCATCGATGAACGACTGTGTGATGGTCACGGTGACCCCTGACTGTCGTGCGTCGCGCCAACGATTATTTATACGACACTGTATATATACTTTGCGTCGTGGTGACAACGACTCGGCGCGGACGGCCGACTCAGGCCGAGGCCAAGAAGCTACACCAGAAGTTGCGCAAGGCCGCCGTGGCGACGTTCGTCAAGTATGGCTACGACGGGGCCACCATGGAAGCGATCGCCAGAGCGGCCGGCATCACGCGGCGCACTCTCTATGCTCGCTATCCCGACAAACGCGCGGTCTTCGTCGACGTCATTCCCTGGGCGCTGACGCGCAGGACCGAGCGCGAAGCGGACAACGACATCGACGAACGCGACCTGCGCGCCTCCCTGATCGCACTCGGCCGGGCCGGACTCGCCCGCGCCATCGACCCGGACATCGTGCGTCTGACACGCATTGCCATGAGCGAGTCGGCGCGGTTTCCCGAGTTCGCGGTCAGTGCGCACTCGATGACCTGGTCGCCACGCCACCGGCAGGTCATGGATCTGCTGCGACGCCACCAGGAGAACGGAAGCATCACGGTTGACGACCTGGAGCTAACCGCGGGCCACTTCATTGCGATGATCGAGCATCTACCCGCGCGACTGGCGGACTGCGGTATCTACCGCAGCGCCGACGAGGAGGAGCGGCACTTGCAGCACGCGGTCGATTTGTTCCTGCGCGGCGTCCAGCCCCGCGACTGAGGTCTCCCGCAATGGCGTGGCCCGGTCTTGTGCTGGTGCACGGTGGCGCGCACGCCGCCGACTGCTGGGATCTGACCGTTGCCGAATTGGCCAGGCAGGCACCCGAATTGCGGGTCCTCGCGGTTGATCTGCCCGGCCGCGCCGGCAAGCCGGCGAATTTGGCGACCGTCACCGTCAGCGACTGGGTGAACTCCGCCGTAGCCGACATCGAGGACGCCGGGTTGGGCGAGGTTGTGGTCGTTGGGCATTCGATGGCGGGGCTCACCGTCCCGGGCATCGTCGCCAAGCTCGGGGCAGCGCGGGTGCGCGAGATGGTCCTGCTGGCGGCGTTCGTCCCACCGCAGGGCAAGTCGATCGTGGACACTCTGCGCGGGCCACTTGCTCCGGTGGCGCGCTCGGCCCGCTGGATCGAAAGAAGGTCGTTCCCAATGCCTCCCGCTCTGGCGCGTTACGCATTCTGCAATGGCATGACGCGTGAGCAGCGGAGGCTAACGCTGTCGCGACTGTGCATGGAATCGCCGAACGTGATTTTCGAGCCAGCCGATCGCAGCGACCTGCCCGCCGACGTTCCGCGGACGTGGATCATGACGCTGGATGATCGAGCGCTGTCGGTACGTCAGCAGCTGTACGCGATCAAATCGCTCGGCGGCGTCGACACCATGATTTGCCTCGACAGCTGCCACGACGTGATGTTCTCCGACCCCGCGCGCTTGGCCACCATCTTGGCGCGACGCTGCCGAGCGCACGCCGACAACTAGGACAGGGCTTTCGCTGAAATTTGTCATTGACATTTGTCAGTGATGAGTTCACGATTGCAAGCAATGACTACCGATGCGAAGCCACGCGGACGGCAAGCGCAGCGACTCGAGACGCGCCAGCGCGTCTACGACGCCGCGCTGGCCGAGTTCAAACGGGCGGGCGTAGCGGACGCCGATATCGGCGCGATCATCTCCGCGGCGGGCATCGCCCGCGGGACGTTCTACTTCCATTTCCCGACCAAAGAGCACGTGCTCGAGGAGGTCGAGCGCAACCTCGTCACGCGGCTCGCCGGCGACCTGGGCCGCTTCGTCGCGGCCGAGCCCGACCTGTGGTCGACCCTGTCGGAGGTGGTACGCCTGGTGGTGGCGGCGGAATCCCGACTGGGCACACGCCTATTCAGAGATGTTCTGGCTCTGCATTTTTCCCAGACTCGCCCGCCCGGATTCGGCAAACCGACGGACCATCCACTGGTCGCACTCGTCGCTCAAGAGATCAGGCGGGCGCAGCAGCACGGTGCGGCCCATCCGGACGCCGACCCCGAAAACAGCGCGCTCTTCTTCTTGCTGGGGTGCTACGCGCTACTCGTTACCAACCACGACTCCAAGCCCGCCCGTGGTCGTGTTCTCGACGAGTTCGTCGCCAGCACGCGACGCGGTCTCGAGGCCAGGTAACCCGACCGGGCGTCAATCCAACGATTGGAGGTTCGACCGTGTGGCAGGAATTGGTATGCCTCGCCTTCGGATGGGGCGCAGCCGCTGCGCTGGTTGGTTTTTGGTACTACGTGATGCGCGGCATCGGCACCTTCTAGGGAAAGGGTGACCACCTGTGAACGAGAGGGAACGGCAGCGAAAGCGGGCACTGATCGTCTTTCAGATCTTCATCTACGGCTATCTGTTGCTCATGTTCGGCATCCAACTGTCGATGTGGGCGACCCGGAACTGGTAGGAGGAAACGTGAATTCACCACTGGCCAACCGCCTTTCCGGCAGAAGCCAAGACACGGTCACTGCAGCCGTCCCATCGATGTCACTGGATGACCACCTGGAGCAGAGTCGCTCGGCGCAACGCCGCGCCGACAAGTGGCTGATAGCCGGGACGTTGCTGATGGGAGCCAACGTGCCGGGCATCTTCGGCCTGCCCTTGTTCCTGTACGGGTTGGCGTTGCTTCGGCGGGCGCTGAAATCGGGCCTGTCGGTGCGCCCGATCATGGTCACGTTGATCGGCTACCTGGTCATCCTGGATGCGGGCCTCAACCTGCAGGGCTGGATCCTCGATATGGTCGCCAACCACACGCTCGTCTACCGGGTCCTATATACGGGATGGGGCAACGCTTTTGACGCCGGGTACTTCTGGCACTACAACCAGCTTTGGATCGGTGGGGCCAGCGCGCCGGGGGAGAAGGGTTGGGAAGTCGCCCTCATCCTGACCGTGTTTCCAATGCGCATCGCGGCGGCCATCGCTTTCCTGCAGATGAAGCGATGGGGCCACCAGTGGCTGCTGGTGACGTGTTGGTTCGGGGTGGTGATCTGGATCGGCTACGTGATGAACATGACCGTGTATGCCGATGTTCGTTATGCCGGAGTGGTTTTCCCGGTCTTGGGCTGGTGGATCTACGACATCATGTACATCACCCCGTTCCTCGCGATTCCGTATCTGCACACCGTCAATCGCGAAATCTTTTCGGACTAAGGAGAATCCAATGATCACACCGGAGAGCGAGTCGCCGGATGTCGCCGCGACCGAGGACTTGCCCATGGGCACCACCAAAGAGTATGCGCGCCTGCACAAGTGGCTGAGGCGCGGCATCATGGTTTGTCTGGTCGGGCTCGTCATCGAGGGCGCCTTCACCCTGCCATTTTTGGCCGTCTGGTACGGCTATCCGACCCTGAGCTTCCGCGACATCTGCAGTGAGCTGATGAAGGTGCGGTACAACAACGAGTCGCTGGAATGCCAGTACCCCTACCCGTTCCCCGGCCCACCGCTCCATGGCGCGCCGGAGGGCGCAGGCATCACCACGGCGAAGGACACATGGGGAATCCAACCCGTACCGCAATACCCACGGCTCGGGTTCCGTGAGCTGGTCAGAATCCACGACCAGCGCATTGCCCGGCAGCAAGCAGAGCGCAGCGCTGCGGCCCCACATCCCTGACCCGAACGTCGGACAATAATATACAATTGTGTGTACTTAATCCCGGTTCGACGAGGAGTCACGGATGGCGTCTGCAACTGAACGGCTGGTGGAGTTGGTCGGGTCCAACGATTGCTTCGACATCCCTCCCGCCGATTTGTTGCCTCTGCAGCTGGCAGCGGCCGACGAGCGGCTGCAGAGTCAGGCCGCGAGCATTCCGCTCTTGGCCAACCGCGCGGAATCGGGCGGGGTGAAAGAAATCAAAGAGCCCGCCGACCTGGTGCCCCTGCTCTTCGCCCACACCACCTACAAGACCTACGCGGAAGGATGGCTCAACGAGCGGCGCTGGGACCGGATGGGCAAGTGGCTGGCCACGGTGTCGGCGCGTGGCGTGGAGGGCCTCGACACCGACGGGGCGCAGACGCTCGACGACTGGATCAAGCGGCTGGAGACCGTCGGCCACTATCTATCGTGTTCCAGCGGCACCACCGGGAAGCCGGCCATGCTGTCCTGCACCGAGGGCGACATCGAACTCTCGGCGCGGATCAACACCGAGGCGCTGTTGTGGGCAACCGGCCTCACCCGCGGCGAGGATCGCAAATTCCTCGGCTTGGGGCCGCAATTCGCCGCCCCCCGCGAGGACGCGATCCGGCAGGCCATGGTCGACTGCTTCTCGTCGCGATACCCGCCCTACCAGTTCGGGGACGGCGAGCCGATCACCGTCGGGTCGATGGTGGACATGATCACCTTGCGGCGCAAGCTGGCCGATGGCACCGCCCGCCCCAACGAGATCGCCGAGTTCGAACGCATCGCCGCGCAGCGGGCGAGCGATATGGATACCTCAGCGAAAAAGGCCATCGATGCGGTGATCGAGGCCCGCGACCTGCCCCTGTTGGCGACGGGTATGTTCGCCACCCTGTATCAGATCGCGGAGGGCATCCGCGCCAACGGCCACGGAGGCGACGATTTCCATCCCAACAACGCGATGATGGTCGCCGGGGGTCTCAAAGGCGCTGCGCTACCCGAGAATTACCGCGAATACGTGCTGGGGACATTCAACGTCGCCGAGGAGCGGCTGTACCACGCGTACAGCATGCGAGAGATCAACGCGACGTTCCCACTCTGCCATGCCGAGCGATACCACATATCGCCCTGGGTGATGCTGCTGCCGTTGGACACCACCGGAGAGAAATTGCTGGATCCAGGTAACGGTGAGATCGAGGCCCGGGCAGCCTTTTTCGATGCGTCGATCGACGGCCGCTGGGGCGGAGTGATCAGCGGGGACCGGGTCAGCGTCAGCCTCGCGAGATGCCCGTGCGGTCACCAGGGCCCGACCGTGGGCCGCGACATCACCCGCTACGCCGACCTGCCGGGCGGCGACAAAATCACCTGCGCAGGCAGTATCGACGCGTACGTGCGAGGAATCGCATGACCACGTTGTCGGCGCCCCATTTCGTGCAGGGCACCTTGGTTGAAGGTGACGCCGTCCGCCACCGATCACGTGATCTCGGCGCTGACTTCGTCACCCCCGCAATCGATCTCGATGCCCTGGTGTTGCCACGATCGCAGCTGCCGCCACTGCTCGACGTGAAGCTGGCCGAGATCGTCGACTTCCTGGTCGAGACGGGGGAACGCCTGCACCTGGATCGCAACCCGCATCTTCAGGAGTGCCTCGAAATGATCGCGGCCACCAATCCCCTGCCGCGGCGCGTCGTGGAGAACCTCTACCGCCAGGCCCCCTATTTCCTGAACAGGCAACTGCTGGAAAGCATCGTCGATTCGAACTTTGCCAACCGGGAGGCGCTCGACGGCTGGGTCGAGCGCGTCGACATGTACGGCAATAAGGGCGCGGTCCGGGCCTTCCCGCCGCGGATGGTGCACATGCTGGCGGGTAACGCCCCATCGGGGTGTGTGTCGTCGATCGCCCAGGGTGCGTTGGTCAAGGCGGTCAACCTCTTCAAGATGCCCTCGAGTGACCCGTTCACCACGGTCGCGGTGCTACGCACGATGGCCGAAATAGATCCGAAACATCCCGTGGTGCGGTCGATGTCGGCGGTTTACTGGCAGGGCGGGGACACCGCGATCGAGCGCACCCTGTACCGGCCGCAGTACTTCGACAACATCGTCGCCTGGGGCGGCGGCGAGGCGATCAACAACGTGATCGGGTACCTGGGACCCGGCATCCGGTTGATCTCGTTTGATCCGAAATCCTCGATCTCGATGATCGGTCGCGAGGCGTTCGACTCCGCGGACCGGATCGCCGAGGTGGCCGAGCGACTGGCCGCCGACACCACGGTGTTCAACCAGGAGGCCTGCCTGGCGAGCCGCTACGCCTTTGTGGAAGCCCGAGGGCCCCAGGTGGAATCGTTCTGCGCCAGGCTTGCGGAGCGCCTCGGCGTCGACCGTGAGTTCGCGTCCGCCGGCGGCCTGCCGCTATCGACCGAACGCCGCGAAGAACTCCAGGTGATGGAGGCGATGGGTGATCTGAAGGTCTGGGGCGGCTTCGATGGCCGCGGCCTGGTGATCCTGTCGGACAGCCCGGTCGAGTTCCAGCCCACCAACAAGACGTCGAATGTCGTGACGGTCGATTCGCTCGACGAAGCGGTGCGCTATGTCAACGTCGCCACTCAAACCATCGGCGTTTACCCGTACGAGCGGAAGGCACAGCTACGAGATCGGTTGGCCAGCGCCGGGGCTCAACGCCTGTGCCGCTTGGGAACTGCGAACGCTCACGTTCTGGGTAGTCCGCACGATGCCATGTATCCGCTGCAGCGATTCGTCCATTGGATGGGCGACGACGACATCGAATAGGTTGTCAGCCATGACGGCAGCAAGCAGCGACATCTGGGAAGTGATGTCGACCGCCAGGACGATTCGACGCTTCACCGACGAGCCGGTCGACGACGCCACGCTGGCCCGGTGCCTCGAAGCGGCACGGTGGGCTCCCTCGGGGGCCAACGCTCAAGGCTGGCGCTTCGTCGTGCTGAGATCACCCGAGCAGCGGGCCGTCGTGGCCAAGGCCGCGGCTCACGCGTTGGAAGTCATCGAGCCGGTATACGGGATGACCCGGCCAGCCGCCGACGACAACAGTCGCCGGGCTCGCACCTACCGCGCGACCTACGAATTGCACGACCGAGCGGGCGAATTCGCCTCTGTCTTGTTCGCCCAACAGCACTATCCGACGGCGTCCGAACTCCTGCTCGGCGGTTCGATCTTTCCCGCCATGCAGAACTTTCTGCTCGCGGCCCGCGCGCAAGGATTGGGGGCATGCCTCACCAGCTGGGCCTCGTACGGCGGCGAGCAACTGCTGCGGGAAGCCGTCGGCATACCCGATGACTGGATGGTTGCCGGCCACATCGTGGTGGGCTGGCCGAAGGGCAAGCACGGGCCGCTTCGCCGCCGCCCACTCGCCGAGTTCGTGAACCTGGATCGCTGGGGTGAGTCGGCAGGAGGCTTGGTCGCCGCGGTGACCTAGGGTCGCCATGGCACCGGTACCCAACGTGCGCTCACGGCGAAATTTTGGGGCGGATTTCGCACTACGTGCACGTTCGGCGCAGCACGTCATACGCCATTTTCGAGATTACTACTTTCGCAAGAGAGAATGGTATTCTCGCGATTGCGGTTGACGACAGGAGGCGGCCCGGATGCTCTTGGAACTCGATGCCGATCAGCGGCTGTGGCAAAGCACGGTGCGCGATGTCGTCGCCAAGCAGTGCCCGCCGTCGCTGGTGCGCAGCGTCGCCGAGGACGGCGTGGATCCGAGCCCGCTGTGGAAGTCGTATGTCGACCAGGGCTGGACGGAGCTGAATGATCCGGCCGGCACGGTGGAGCTGGCGATCGTGCTCGAAGAGTTGGGCCGTGCGACCGATCCCACCCCGTTCCTGGCGACGATGAGCCAGTTCGCGCCGCTGGCCGCGGACCGGTTCGACCCGCACGAGTCGGGGACCGCCGTGCACAACGGGGTGTCGGCGCATCGGGACTCCGACGGCTGGGTGTTGGACGGCACGGCACGACACGTCCTCGATGGCGATCGCGTCGATCGGCTGGCGGTGGTCACCGACGCCGGGGTGTTCCTGGTGGCGGGTAATCAGTTATCCGTCCGGCGCTCTTCGGTTTTCGACCCGGTGCTGCACGTCGCCGACCTGTCCTTCGCCGGGATCCGGGTGTCCGAAGACGACCGGTTGACCGTTGACTCCGAGCGTGCCCACCATGTTGCGTTGGCGGGCATGGCAATTCACATCGTCGGGGCCTGCCAGCGCATCCTGGATCTGGTCCTCGAGCACGTCCGCAGCCGGCAGCAATTCGGCGTGCCGATCGGTTCGTTCCAGGCTGTCCAGCACAAGTGCGCCGACATGCATGTCGCCGTGGAACGCGCCCGCGCGCTCGCTTACTTTGCCGCACTGACGATCTCGGCCGACGATCCCCGTCGCCGGCTGGCCGCCGCAATGGCGAAAGCGTCGGCGGGGGAGTGCCAGTCGCTGGTATTTCGGCACGGCCTGCAACTGCACGGCGCGATGGGATTCACCTGGGAGAACGACTTGCAGTTCGCGCTCAAGCGGGCCAAAGCGGGCGAGCTCATGCTCGGCGGCGCGGCGGAACATCGGGCGCGGATCGCAGAGGAATATCGTGCAGCTGACTTTTGATCCCGACGTCGAAGCGTTTCGGGCGGAGTTCGCGGCATTCCTCGACGAGAACCTCCCTCCCGCAAGCGAAACCATGGAGCGTCCCCGTTCCGTTTCGCATATGCCGCAATGGGCACGTCGCTGGCAGCGGTTGCTGTTCGACAACGGCTGGCTGCTGCCCGGTCAGCCCCCCGAATTCGGCGGGCGCAACGCGACGGTCATTCAGCAATTCGTCCACCTCGAGGAACTGTGCAGGCGGCGGATCTACCACAGCTTCAACCCGCAGGGCGTGAATATCATTGCGGCATCGCTGTTGACGTTCGGCAGCGACGAACAAAAGCGGCGATGGGCGGTGCCGATCCTGCGCGCCGAGATCACCGCCTCGCTCGGCATGAGCGAGCCCAGCGCCGGCTCCGATCTGGCGTCGCTACGAACCCGCGCGGTACTTGACGGCGATCACTTCGTAGTCAACGGCCAGAAGGTGTGGACCTCCGGTGCCCACGACGCCGACGTGCTGTTGACTTTTGTGCGAACCAATCCGGACGCGCCAAAACACAAGGGCATCAGCGCACTACTGATCCCGACCGACACCCCGGGCCTGGTGCGGCGGCCATTCCCGTCGATCTGCGCGGCCGACGACCTGGATTTCAACGAGGTGTTCTTCACCGACGTGCGGGTGCCGGCCGAAAATCTGGTCGGCGAGCTCGATCAGGGATGGCGGGTTGCCAACGGCTCGCTGGGGCACGAGCGCACCATGATGTGGTTGGGTTTCGCAGACCGACTGGACAATGCGATCGCCGATTTCCATCCCACCACCGCCGTCGAACGCGACCAATACGCCACCACGATCATGGACAAGCAGGCGCTGAGGCTGTTGGGGTCGGTGGCCTTGGCCCGCGCTTCGCGCGGCGAAGACGACGTTGCCGCGATTTCGGTGCTCAAACTGCTTGGGTCCGAGGCTGAGTTGCGCGGGATGGAGCTTGCCCTGCACAGCGCCGGATCCGACGGGCTCATCCACCCCGGCCAGACGGGTCCGTACGCGCCGATGAATCTCGACCACTACTTCGCCAGCTGGTTCGAGCGTTATGCCCGAAGCTTTTCCGGCACGATCGCGGGTGGCACTTCCGAGATCCAGCGGAACATCATTGCCCAACGCGTGCTCGGTCTGCCGCGCGGCTGACCACGGCGGTCAGAGGCGGCTACCACCGCACGAGCGAGAAGGGATACGTGTCTGTGCCCCCGGGTCCGCCGCCGCATCCCGTGTCATAGGTGGAGACCACCTGACCGGCCAGCGAGGCCGCATCCCACGTATAGACATCGTGGGACGGGAAGAACTGGACCACGCAGCGCACGCCATCGGGCACGTCGACGGTCATGGTGTATTGGCCGTTGGACAGGTGAGCGTCTGCCTTCCACGGCGCCGCTTGCCCGTTGGGCTGGGGTACGGCTTGCATCGACACGCATCCCGGTGAGCGATCTCTGCACGGTCGAATCGCCCAAATCCAGACGTGGCCAGGATCGCGGTTGGTGAGCACCCGGTAGTTGCCGACCAGCATGTCTGCGTGGGCGGTGGGCGCAAGAGTGAGCCCGGCCGTGGCAAGCGCAATGGCTACTGCAAACCTCTTCACGGATGCGTCTCCCATCTCTGCGCACACGCTGGGCACTGAATATAACGCCAGGACACGCTGCCCTGGAAGGCTCAGTCGATTACCGCGGCTTCCTTCCGTTCGGTTACCGGCCTAGCGAGCTCTTGCTCGTCACAGATGCGTTGCAGCTTGTCGAGGGTCTCGTCGAGCCCGGCGCCGACCCTGGGGCCGGGTGTGAAGCTGGCCGGCAGCTTGCGCATGCCCTGGATTACCCCGATGGTCTCGTAGTGGACGGCGCCGTCGGGGTCGCAGCGGTAGTCGGGCATGCGGTCCAGGACGGCGGTCAACATGGATTTGAAGACGGTCCGCGCCACGTTGGATCCGATGCAGCGGTGCACGCCGATGCCGAAGCTGAAGTGCCGGTTGCCTTTGCGGTCGAGGATGATCTTGTCCGGTTCGGCGAATACCGACGGGTCGCGGTTGGCCATCGCCCACGAAATCCACAGCCGCTCACCTTCTTTGAAGCGATTGCCGTCGAGCTCGACGTCGTCGGAGAAGGTCCGGCCGTCACCGGGTGCCGGGGTGAAGTAGCGCAAGAACTCCTCGGTCGCGGGGTCGAGCAGGGTATCGCGGTTGTGCCGCAGCCGTTCCCGCTCGTCCGGGTTTTCGGACAGCCATTCAAGCGAGTGCGCGGTGAGGGCCGTCGTGGTGTCGAAGCCGCCGCCGATGACCAGTCCGAGGTTGCCCAGGATTTCCAGATCGGGAGCGGGCTCGCCGTCGATCCGCATCTCGACGAGGGCATTGACGAGGCCGGGCCGCGGGTTGTCGCGGATCTCGATCATGCTGTTGACCAGGTCAAGCCCCATCTGCCGGTGCATCTCGGTGACACGCTGGATATCCGGGGAGTGTTCGGGTGTGTACACCGCGGCGTGAACGGGCTCGCTGTACATCTTCCATCGCTTCAGCGGAATGCCCAGCATCGCCAGCGTCAGCACGGCGGGCACGATGTTGGCCAGGTCGTCGACGAAGTCGATGCGGCCTTGTTCGATCTTCTCGTCGAGGCAGGCCCGCGTCACGTCGTCGACGAAGGGCGCCCAGCGCTTGACCGCGGCCGGCGACAGGTAGGGGTTGAGGACGGTGCGGTAGGTGCGATGCTCTGGGTCGTCCATCTCCAGGATGCCGCCGCGCACCCCGTTGATGCGGCTGGCCGTCGGGATCGAAATGCCTTTGTAGCCACGGCGTTCGCCGTTGACGTCGTGGTCGTTCGACACCGCGGGGCAGCGGGCGAGCTCGAAAACCTCGTGGCTGCCCGCGGCGACCCAATGCCCGCCGTAGGTGTCGCTCCACGCCATCGGGCACTTGGCGTGCATCTCCTCGGTGATCGTCTTGAACCGTGAGCGGTACTCCGCGGAATGCCGATCGAAGTGATAGCTCTTTTTCTTGCGATCGCTGTCGCTGACGACGTCGTCGACACTCAAGCGCTGTCTCCCTTATTCATCCGTGACGATGATGGCCTGCTCGGGACAGGATTGCGCGGCTTCGCGGACCCGGCCCTGATGTTCGGCCGGCACGATTTCGTCGATCGCCGACGAACTTCCGTCGATGTCGCTGAGCTCGAACGAATCCGGGGCAATCATCGAGCACAGGGTGTGGCCCTGGCATCGTTCGGAATCAACCCAGACCTTCACGGTGTCTCCTCCACGGATTGGGTGGTGCGGTCAGGTGTTTCGGCCGCCGTTGACGCCCAATATCTGGCCGGTGATGTAGCCGGCTTCCTCGGATACCAGGAAGGCGCACGCCGCCGCGATGTCTTCCGGCTTGCCCATCCGGCGCACGGGGGTGCGGGCGATGGTCTCCTCGATGTTGCCCAGGTACCCGTGCTTTTCGGCGCTGCGCAGCATCGGGGTGTCGATGAAACCGGGCGGCACGGCGTTGACCGTGATGCCGCTGGGCCCGTACTCGAGTGCTAGCGACTTGGTGAGCCCGTTGACCGCGGATTTGGCCGCCACGTAGTGACTCATGTAGGGCGCGCCCGAATGCGTACTCGACGACGAGATGTTGACGATCCGCCCCCACCCGGCCTCCACCATGTCCGGCAGCACCGCCTGAATGGTGTGGAAAACCCCGTTGAGGTTGACGTCGATCACGCGGCGCCAGTCTTCGAACGTGATGTTGTTGAACCGCTTGAACCCGTCTAGGCCCGCGGCGTTGACCAGAACCGTCACCGGCCCAAGCCGGGCGCGGATCGCCGACAGCGCGGCGTCCACCTGGCCGCGGTCCGTCACGTCGGCGGTGAAGGAGAGATCGGTGTCGGACGGCCTGAGGTCGATGGTCGCGACGTCGAGACCGTCGGCGCGGAGCCGATGCGCGACGGCCAGGCCAATGCCGGATCCACCACCGGTGACCACCGCGGTCTTCATGCCGACGCCGTCACTGCGGCCTGCGCCGTCTCATCCACAAAGAATCTCCCTTACGATTATGAGAACCTTACTCTCGCGCGAGAGCGGGGTGCAAGATGTCGCGGAAACCCCCGTCGGCCTGCGCCGAAGCTCGACGCCTGTCGAATTGCGCCGCTGGTCAGCAGGTGCACCTGAATCCTGAGACTTTCTTGAATTCTCGAGACTCGAATGTAAGATTCGCCCGGGAAGAGAATGAAATTTTCGCGACCGTAACCACAGGGAGCCGAATGCCAGCGCAGGACACGGTGTCGACCAGTGCGGACGTCGCGCCCGAGTCACAGGCCGACCGGCGGCTGTTGATCGACGGCCGGCTCGTCGCTGCGGACAAGACATTCCCGTCGATCAATCCCGCGACCGGTGAGGTCCTCGGGAATGCGCCGGACGCCGGCATAGGGGAGGCCGAAGCGGCGATCGCGGCGGCCCGCAGGGCGTTCGACACCACGAGCTGGTCGACCGACGTCGAGCTGCGCATCCGCTGCCTCGACCAGCTGCATCAGGCACTGACCGACCACGCCGACGAGTTGCGCGAGCTGACCATTGCCGAGGTCGGCGCCACCCGCGCACTGACTCACGGCGCTCAGCTCGACGAGCCGATCGGCCTCGTGCGCTTCTATGCGGACTTGCTGCGCAACTATCAGTTCTGCGAAGACCTCGGCGAGAAGGAATCGCGGGGCATGCTGCATCACCGCTGGGTGGAGAAGGAAGCCGCGGGAGTCGTCGCCGCCATCATCGCCTACAACTATCCGAACCAGCTCGCGCTGGCCAAGCTGGCGCCGGCGCTTGCCGCCGGATGCACGGTGGTACTCAAGGGCGCGCCGGACACCCCGCTGGTGACCCTGGCGCTGGGTGAATTGATCGTCAATCACACCGACATCCCGGCCGGTGTGGTGAACGTGCTCAGCTCGTCGGATCCCGCTGTCGGACCCGCGCTGACCACCAGCCCGGACGTCGACGTAGTGACCTTCACCGGGTCGACCGCAGTTGGCCGCAAGATCATGGCCGCCGCGAGCGAGACCGTCAAACGCGTCTTTTTGGAGTTGGGTGGCAAGTCGGCGGTGATCATGCTCGACGACGCCGACTTCGCCAGCGCCAGCATGTTCGCGGCGTTCAGCATGGTCACTCACGCCGGGCAGGGCTGCGCGCTCACGTCCCGGCTGCTAGTCCCCAAGTCGCACCATGACGAGATCGTCGACCTGATCGCGGCCAACTTCGCCAAGGTGCGCCACGGTGACCCGGCCCATCCGAAGACGTTGATGGGACCGCTGATCAACGAGCGCCAGCGCGACAAGGTCGACGGCATGGTCCAGCGCGCCGTCGCCGCAGGGGCGACCCTGGTCACCGGCGGCAAGCGGCTGGATCCCGGCTATTTCTACGCGCCCACGTTGCTCACCAACGTCGACCCCGACAGCGAGATCGCTCAGGACGAGGTCTTCGGGCCGGTGCTCGTCGTCATCGCATTCGATGACGACGACGACGCGGTGCGCATCGCGAACAACTCGATCTACGGTCTGGCCGGCGCCGTCTTCAGTCGCGACCAAGACCGGGCACTCGCGGTGGCACGCCGCATCCGCGCCGGATCGTTTTCCGTCAACGGGGGCAACTACTTCGGTGCGGACAGCCCGTTCGGGGGGTTCAAGCAGTCCGGCGTCGGGCGCGAGATGGGTGTCGCCGGGCTCGAAGAGTTCTTGGAGCGCAAGACTTTTGCCGTTCCCTCGGGGGCTCCCGCATGAGGCCGCTGGAGGGCATCCGTGTCCTGGAAGTCGCCATGTACGGGTTCGTTCCATCGGCGGGCGCCGTGCTGGCGGAGTGGGGCGCCGAGGTGATCAAGGTCGAGCACGCCGTCACCGGCGATCCGCAGCGTGGGCTTCGGCAGACCGGCATGTTGCGCGTGGAGGGCGACCCGAATCCCAACATCGAGCACGCCAATCGTGGGAAGCGCAGCATCGGGTTGGATATGTCGGTGCCCGAGGGCAAGGAAGTGCTGTACGAACTGGCGCGCCGATCCGATGTCTTCCTGACCAGTTTCCTGCCCGGCGCACGGCAGAAGTTCGGCATCGACGTCGACGACATCCGGGCGGTGAACCCGGCGATCATCTACGCGCGGGGCAGCGCGCTCGGCCCGCGCGGCGGGGAGGCGACCAAGGGCGGCTACGACATGACCGCCTTTTGGTGTCGCGCCGGAACCGCCGCCACGATCACGCCCGCGGGGATGCCCGGCATGATCGCGCCGCCCGGCCCGGCCTACGGCGACACCATCTCCGGCACCAACCTCGCCGGTGGCATTGCCGCGGCGCTGCTCAAGCGCGAGCGCACCGGGGAGCCATCCGTCGTCGACGTCTCCCTGCTGGGCAGCGGCCTGTGGTCGATGGGCCACACGGTGGCGTTGACAAAGCACCTCGGCCAGCGACTGGAGGCGCCACCGCCCGGCGTGCACGGTGCGCCCAATAATCCATTAGTCGGGCTGTACGCGACGTCCGACGGCCGCTACATATCCTTCGTGATGATGCAACCGACCAAGTTCTGGGGCGACGTCTGCCGGCATATCGAGAGGCCCGAACTGGCCGACGATCCGCGCTTCGCCACCGTCGAGAAAATCGCCGCTAATACGCCAGATGCGGTCGAGATCTTGACCAAGGTCATCGCCACCCGCACGCTTGCCGAGTGGAGCGAACGCTTTGCCACACTCGCGGGACCGTGGGCGCCGGTGCAGGACACCCTGCAGGCCGCCGAGGACGCGCAGATCCGCGCGAACGAGTATCTAGTGCGCGCAGGCGAACTCGAACTCGTCGCCAATCCGGTTCAGTTCGATGTCGCTCCGCCGCAGACGGGGCCGGCGCCCGGATTCGCCGAGCAGACCGACGAGATCTTGATGGAAACCGGGCTCGACTGGGACCGCATCATCGAACTCAAGACGGCCGGCGCCGTCACCTAACACCGGAGCTGACTGGAATGCATGAGCCGAACGTCGTTTTTGTTGAGGCGCAGCCACGTTACGCGCGGGCCGTGCCTAAAGCCTGCCCGATAACGGTTATGCATTTTCCATTCCGCCTGGACGCGGCATGAGGCATAATCGCCGGACGCTACAAGACGAGTGGCCGTGGCCGGGCGGTTCCGTTTTGGAGCGCCAACTCACGCGACAGAACGGAGGAGTGGCGTGAGGATGGTAGCGGCCGTCGCGCAGGAGCAAAATGCCGGAATGTGGCTGCCCGCTGAGCATTTCGTCTCCGCTGGGCCCCCTCCGAAATCCTTGGTTCAGCCGAACTTACCGGAGGCGGCGCGCAAGAACAAGACTATCGGTCTCGTAATTCTGAAAGGAACTGAGCCCGATGGCAGATAGGAGCGACGACCGCTGGTCACCGGGGCTTCCCCAGCTGAGGCTGACAAGGAACCTTTCTGGGCCGATGCAGTCGGTCGGTGGTCTTTTCGCGATGTCTGCGGAAGCGATCAAGTTTGCCTTCCGGCGACCGTTCCAGGCACGCGAGTTCTTGGAACAGTCTTGGTTCGTCGCGCGGGTCGCGCTGATGCCGACGTTGTTGGTCGCCATTCCGTTTACCGTCCTGGTCAGCTTCACCCTCAACATCCTGTTGCGTGAACTTGGCGCCGCGGACCTGTCCGGTGCGGGCGCCGCTTTCGGCGCTGTCACCCAGGTCGGCCCGTTGGTGACCGTGTTGATCGTCGCCGGCGCCGGCTCCACGGCCATGTGCGCGGACCTCGGTTCGCGAACCATCCGCGAGGAGATCGACGCGATGGAGGTCTTGGGCATCAATCCCGTTCAGCGCCTGGTGACTCCGCGCATGCTGGCCTCGGGGTTGGTCGCCCTGTTGCTGAACAGCCTGGTCGTCATCATCGGTATTGTCGGCGGCTACGTCTTCTCGGTATTTGTCCAAGACGTCAATCCCGGCGCTTTCGCCGCGGGCATCACCTTGCTCACCGGGGTGCCCGAGGTGATCATTTCCTGTGTCAAGGCAGCGCTTTTCGGCCTCATCGCCGGGTTGGTCGCCTGCTACCGCGGCCTGATCATCTCCGGCGGGGGCGCCAAGGCGGTCGGCAACGCGGTGAACGAAACCGTGGTGTATGCCTTCATGTCCCTGTTCGTCGTCAACGTGGTCGTCACCGCGATCGGCATCAAGATGACGGCGAAGTAGGGGGCTGCCGGTGGCGCTGAGGGCTGCATATCCGCGATTAACCCGCCAACTCGAGAGGCCGGTCGCCTCGTTGGGGCGGGTCGGCGACCACACCCAGTTCTACGGCAAGGCGCTGGGCGGGATGCCGTTTGCCGCTGTGCACTACCGGCGCGAAGTGATCCGCCTGATCGCCGAGATCAGCATGGGCGCAGGCACTTTGGCGATGATCGGCGGAACCGTCGTGATTGTCGGCTTTTTGACGCTGGCCGCCGGTGGCACGCTGGCCGTTCAGGGTTTCAGCTCGCTGGGCAACATCGGCATCGAGGCGCTGACCGGTTTTTTGGCCGCCTTCATCAATGTGCGCATCGCGGCTCCTGTCGTCGCGGGGATCGGCCTGGCCGCAACCTTTGGTGCCGGGGTCACCGCTCAGCTGGGTGCGATGCGGATCAACGAAGAGATCGATGCACTGGAAGCCATGGCCATTCGCCCGATTTCGTATTTGGTGAGCACTCGGATCCTGGCCGGCATGATCGCGATCACGCCGCTGTATTGCATCGCCGTCATCCTGTCGTTCCTAGCCAGCCAGTTCACCACCACGTACTTGTTCGGCCAGTCGGAGGGCTTGTACCAGCACTACTTCTCGACCTTCTTGAACCCGATCGACCTGTTGTGGTCGTTCCTACAGGCCGCGCTGATGGCGATCACGATCTTGCTGATACATACGTACTACGGCTATTTCGCCGCCGGTGGACCTGCCGGCGTCGGCCAAGCGACCGGTAACGCGGTGCGCACCTCGCTCATCGTCGTGGTGTCGGTAACGCTGCTGGTCTCGCTGTCTATTTACGGTAGCAACGGCAACTTCAACCTGTCCGGGTAGTGAAGGAGGTGGGACGGCAGTGACGCAGAACGTGCCAGCGGGTCGCGGTTCAATCGGCGGCCGGCCCCCGCGCACCGCCCATCTCGGGCCAACCCGTCGGGTGGGGCCGCGCAGCTACATGCCACCCCTGCTCGGACTGCTGACCGTCGCGATCATCTGCGCGATTTTCGCCGTGGCGATAACGCTGTTTCAGGGCGGCTTCACCGAAACCGTTCCGGTGACTGTGATTTCGCAACGCGCCGGCCTCGTCATGAACCCGGACGCCAAGGTCAAGATGCGCGGCGTGCAGGTGGGCAAGGTCGCATCGATCGAGTCGCTGCCGGACGGCAAAGCGGCTATTCACTTGGCGATGAATCCGTCGGACTTGAAATACATTCCCGGCAACGTGCTCGTCAACATCACGTCATCGACGGTCTTCGGCGCGAAGTCCGTCGAGCTGGTGCCCCCCGACCAGCCCTCGGCGCTGCGGCTACACGCCGGCCAGACGCTGCAGGGCCAGCACGTCATGGTCGAAATCAACACCGTGTTCCAGCAATTGGTTTCGGTGCTGGCCCAGATCGACCCGCCGAAACTCAACGAGAGTCTGGGCGCGCTGGCAAAAGCGTTCAGCGGGCGGGGCGCACAGCTTGGCCAATCGCTCTCCGACTTGGATTCGTTTCTGGCCAAATATGAGCCGAGCCTTCCAGCGTTGAGCCATGACCTCGCAGTGTTACCGGCGGTGTCCAACGCATATGCCGACGCGGCGCCGGACCTGGTGAAGACCGCAGCCAACGCGACGCGGATCAGCCAGACGATCGTCGATGAGCAGCGCAACCTGGATGCATTGCTGATCAGTGCGATTGGCTTGGCCGACATCGGAAATGACGTCTTGTCGACGAACCGCAAACCGCTCACCAGTGCGCTGCATCTTCTGGTGCCGACCACCGATCTGACCAACGAGTACCACGAGGCACTCACCTGCGCTTTCGGCGGGCTCGCACGGGACTCGCACTTCCCGCCGTTGTCGGAACCGAGCATCAACATCTCGGCGAGTCTCACGTGGGGCGGCGAACGTTATCGGTATCCGACGAACCTGCCGAAGGTTGCGGCGACGGGCGGGCCGCAATGCATGGGCCTGCCGCAGCTCCCGTTCAACACCAATCCGAAGCAACTGATTGCCGATATCGGTGCCAACCCGGTGGGGTACGGAAACCCACAGGTGCTGATCAACTCCGACCTTCTCAAACAGCTGCTGTACGGGCCGATCGCCGGCCCCCCGCGCAACTCCGCAATGGTTGGAATGCCCGGATGAGAACGCGCGCCACGCTGATCAAGTTCGCGATCTTCGCCGTCGTGATGGCGATGCTGACCGCCTTCCTGTTCTTCATCTTCGGCCAGTACCGGACGGGTTCGACGACCGGGTATTCGGCGGTGTTCACCGACGTGTCGCGCCTCAAAACGGGACAGTCGGTGCGGGTCGCCGGGATCCGGGTGGGCACCGTCAACGGCGTTTCGCTGCGGCCGGACAAAAAAGTTGTGGTGAAGTTCGACGCCGACCGCAACATCGTCCTCACCGAGGGCACCAGGGCGGCGGTGCGTTACCTCAACCTGGTCGGCGATCGCTACCTCGAACTCGTCGATGGCCCGGGCTCGACCAGGCGGCTGCCGGCCGGCGGTCAGATTCCCCTCGACCGCACCGCGCCGGCGCTTGACCTTGATCTGCTGCTCGGGGGGCTGAAACCGGTGATCCAGGGCCTGAATGCGCAAGATGTCAACGCGCTCACCTCCGCGTTGTTGCAGGTCTTTCAGGGTGAGGGGGGGACTCTTGAGTCGCTGTTCGCCAAGACGACGTCGTTTTCGAACGCCTTGGCCGACAACGATCAAACCGTGCAGCAACTGATCGACAACCTCAACACCGTGGTGTCGTACATCGACAAGGAGGGCGGCAACTTTTCGGCCGCAATCGATCGCCTGCAGCGGCTTGTCAGTGGGCTCTCGGACGACCGCAACACCATTGGGTCCGCGATCGACGCGTTGGACAACGGAACGGCCTCGCTGGCGGATCTGCTGACGAACGCGCGGCCTCCGCTGTCCGGCACCATCGACCAACTGAGTCGGCTGGCGCCGATACTCGATAACGACAGGGACCGCCTCGACACCGCGATCGCTAAGGCCCCAAAGAACTACCGCAAACTGGTCCGACTCGGCGTAGCCGGCGCCACCATCCCGTACTACATCTGCATGTTAGAGCTGCGCGGCACCGATCTTAACGGCAAGACGGTGGTAGCTCCCTTGTTCAGGTCAGACGCTGGAAGGTGCACGGAACCCTGATGCTTAAGTATCGCGGAGCTGGGCTCATCAAGGCCGGATTCATCGGCGCGATCTTGATCGTGCTGGTGATCCTGGTGGGCCTGTCGCCCGACCGGTTCATCTCATGGGCGACGATGGTTCGCTACCAGGCGCTGTTTTCTGAAGCGGGCGGCCTCGCGGTGGGCAACGCCGTGACGGTGTCGGGGGTGAAAGTCGGCTCGGTGTCGAATATTTCGCTGCGCAACGGCGATGCGCTGGTGACGTTCGCGATGAAGGGCAACATCCTGCTCGGATCGGAAACCACCGCGCACATCCGCACCGACACGCTGCTGGGCGCCCGGATGCTGACACTGGAGTCTGCCGGCAGCAGCACGATGCATCCGATGGCGGTCATTCCGGTCTCGCGCACGTCCTCGCCGTACTCGCTGACGGAAGCGGTTAGCGACTTCACATCGAACACCGCCGAAACCAACACCGCGACGCTGAATCAGTCGTTGGACACGCTGTCGGCGACGCTCGACCAGATCGCACCCCAATTGGGGCCGGCCTTCGACGGACTCACCCGGTTATCCCGCACCCTCAACGGCCGCAACAAGTCCCTGGGCGAGCTATTCAAGAGTGCCGCCGACGTCAGCCGAATATTGTCCGACCGCAGCCAGCAGGTCAACAAGCTCATCCTGAACTCCGACGATCTGCTCCAAGTCCTGGTGGCGCGCCGACAGGAGATCGTGGACTTGCTGGCCAACACGTCGGCCGTCGCCAAGCAGCTGACGGGATTGGTGCACGACAACGAAAGCAAGCTGGCGCCGACGCTGGAGAGGCTGAATTCGGTGCTGGCGATGCTGGAAAAGAACCGCGACAACATCAGCAAAGCGCTGCCGGGTCTTGCTAAATTCGAGATCACGGTCGGTGAGGCGATCTCGAGCATGTACGCCTACTCAGCGTTCGTCCCGAACGTTACGACCCCGCAAATCTTCGGGGTATTCATGGAATACCTCTGGGGATTCCGCACCTTCGACACGGCTCGCGGTCCCGGCTACCCCTCGCCGGTACCTCGGACGCTGATTCCCTGGCCGTACAACGGTATTCCCGTGTGCCCTGGCTGCACGTTGGGCGGGCGGATCGGGGGATCGCAATGATCCGGCGCAACAGGCTGGCGGCCATCACGGCGGTCGTCCTGGTCGGGCTCATCGTCGCCGGCGCGGCCGTGCTCATTCGTAATACGTTCTTTGGCCCAAAGACGATCACCGCATATTTCACCACCGCCACCGCGATCTACCCCAATGACGAGGTGCGGGTCTCGGGTGTCAAAGTCGGCAACATCAAATCCATTCAGCCGCAGGGGACACAGGCCAAGATGGTCCTCAAGGTGGACCGCGACGTGCCCATCCCGGCGGACGCGAAAGCGATCGTCGTCGCCTCGAACCTGGTGGCCGCCCGCTACGTCCAGCTCTCACCGGCCTACCGGAACAGCGGCCCGGTCATGCGGGACGGCGCGGTGATACCGGTCGAACGCACCGCGGTGCCTGTCGAGTGGGACGAGGTCAAAACCCAATTGATGCGGCTGGCAACGGATTTGGGACCCAAGAGTGGGGTATCGGGCACGTCGGTGGGCCGGTTCATCGACAGCGCCGCCAATGCACTCGAGGGCAACGGCGACAAGCTGCGGCAAACACTCGGTCAATTGTCCGGGGTCGGCCGGATCCTCGCCAACGGCAGCGGCAACATCGTTGACATCATCAAAGGTCTGCAGACTTTCGTAACGGCGCTGCGCGACAGCAACATCCAGCTCGTGCAGTTCAACGACCGTCTGGCCACCCTCACCAGCGTGGTCGACGACAGCAAATCCGAGTTGGACGCGGCGCTGACCGATCTGTCGACGGCGGTCGGCGAGGTGCAGCGATTCATCGCCGGGACTCGCAATCAGACCAGCGAGCAGATCGCCCGGTTGGCCGATGTCACCCAGATTCTGGTCGATAAGCGCATGGCCCTGGAAAACATTCTGCACACCTCGCCGAACGCGCTCGGCAACTTCTTCAACGACTACAACGCCGACACCGGAACCATCGTGGGCGGGTTCGGGATCATGGATTTCGCGAACCCCACGTGGGCGGGTATTTTGCCTGTAGTGCCGGGGATTCCGGGTTGCACGCAAATCGGCGCCATCGAGAGCGTCACCTCCGTCGAAACCGGCAAGCTGTGCTCACTGTTCCTCGGTCCCGGGCTGCGGCTGCTCAACTTCAACAATCTGCCGATTCCCGTCAACATATTCCTGCAGAAGTCGATCGACCCTTCCAAGATCATCTACACCGAACAGCGCCTGGCCCCCGGCGGCGAGGGCCCGAAACCCGGACCACCCGAGATCCCGCCCGCGGTGTCGGCCTACACCGGCCTGCCGGGTGATCCCGTCGGACCGCCTGGGGCGGTGCCGCCGGCGCCGATACCGGGCGCCGCGATGCCGCTGCCGCCCCCGCCGTCGACACCGATGGAACCGCCGCCACCGCCGCCGGCGCCGGCGAGCGTGTCGGGCATGCTGCTGCCGGGTGAAGGGCCGCAGCAATGATCGCCCGGGTATCGGCCCTGCGACGATGCGGGCCATCGGCCCGAGGAGGAGCCGGGCCATCAGGCTTGGCTCGGCGGGTGTTCGCTATCGGCTGTTGCGTGGTGTTGTCCGCGACGGGATGCGCATTCCACGGCCTGAATTCACTGCCACTGCCCGGCGCGGTCGGACGCGGGCCGGGTGCCACCATCTACCACGTCGAGATCCCGAATGTCGGTACGATGGAATCGAATTCGCCGGTGATGATCGACGATGTCGTGGTCGGCAGTGTCGGCACGATGAGGGTGCAAGGCTGGCACGCCGACGTCGAGATCTCGGTGAAGCGCGATGTCGTCGTTCCGGCCAACGTGGTGGCCAGCGTCGGTCAAACCAGCCTGCTGGGCTCGATGCATCTGGAGCTCAATACGCCGCTCGGCCAAACGGGTAGCGGAAGGCTGCAGCCGGGCGCAACCATCCCGCTGAGCCGGTCATCGGTCTATCCGTCGACAGAGCAGACGCTGTCGTCGCTGGGGGCGGTGGTCAACGGCGGGGGACTGGGGCAGATCGGGGAAATCGTCCACAATTTCTCCGCCGCCCTGTCCGGGCGTGAGGGCGCCGTGCGTGATCTGCTTACTCGCCTCGACACGTTCGTGGGGACCCTCGACCAACAGCGGGACAACATCGTCGACTCCATCCAGGCGCTGAACCGGCTTGCCGGCACCTTCGCCGGACAACGCGACGTCATAACCCAGGCGCTGCGCAAGGTACCGCCCGCGCTCGATGTGCTGATCAAGGAGCGGCCGCGCCTGACGACCGCCCTGGACAAGCTTCGCGTCTTCAGCAACACCGCCACCGGACTGATCAACGACACCCAGGCCGACCTGGTCACGAATCTCAAAAACTTGGAGCCGACCATCCGCGCGCTCGCCGACGTCGGGCCGGAGCTGGGCGCCGCGATCGCGGGGAGTTTCGTGTTCCCGTTCACCCAGAACTTCGTCGACCGAGCGGTTCGGGGCGACTACTTCAATCTGCATGTGCAGCTGGACCTGTCGATTCCGCGGCTCAAGCGCGGCCTGATGTTGGGGACCCACTGGGGCCAGCTGGACCAGCCGTTGGTACCGGCGCCCGGGGAGCCGTGGTACTTGAATTACACCCACGATCCGCTGAATGACCCCGTGCGGCCACCGTGGGTCGATCCCAATGCGCACCCGCTGCCCCCGCTACCGGGTCCTCCGCCGAGTGCGCCCCCGCTGCCCGGCCCTCAGCCTGGTTCGGCGTCGACGGGAGCGGGTGGATAGATGCTGTCGCGCTTCGTTCGGATCCAGCTGGCGATTTTTGCGATCGTCGGGGCCATTGGTGTGATCGCGATGGTCCTCTTCTACATCCAAGTGCCGACGCTCCTGGGCCTCGGCCGGATGACGGTGACGCTGGAGCTGCCGGCTACCGGCGGTCTGTACCGGTTTTCCAACGTGACCTACCGTGGAGTGCAAATCGGTAAGGTCACCTCGGTGGGTTTGACACCGACCGGCGCGAAAGCGACGCTGTCGCTCAACACTTCACCCAAGATCCCCGCGGACCTGACAGCGAAGGTGCTCAGTGTGTCCGCGGTGGGTGAACAGTACGTGGACCTGCAGCCCAAAACCGATTCGCCGCCCTACTTGCACGACGGCTCGGTAATCGCCGCGCGCGATACGACGATTCCGCAGCCGGTCGGGCCGATGCTCGATCAGGTCAACGCCTTGGTCGGCAGCATTCCGAAGACCAAACTCGGCCAATTGCTCGACGAGTCCTTCCAGGGATTCAACGGAACCGGATACGACCTGGGATCATTGTTCGACTCGGGGGCCACGATATCCCGCGACGCCAACGGCGTCGTCGATCGCACCCAGACCCTCACCGAAGACACTGGGCCGCTGCTGGATTCGCAAGCACGCACCACCGATTCGATCCGGACGTGGGCACGTAGCCTCGCCGGGATTACGGACGTCTTCGCAAACGATGATTCAAACGTTCGCACCATACTGCGAAACGGCCCCGAAGCCGCGAACGAAGCATCCCGGCTTCTCGAACAAATCAAGCCGACGCTGCCGGTGTTGCTTGCCAACCTGACCACCATCGGCCAGATCGGCGTCACCTACCATCCCTCGCTGGAGCAGCTGCTGGTGTTGCTGCCGAACGCGGTTGCCGTTGAGCAAGCCGCCGCCCCCGGAAACCATCCCGAGGGGACGGCCCAAGGCGACTTCGCACTCACGATCGACGATCCGCCGATTTGCACGGTTGGCTTCATCCCGCAAAGCCAATGGCGATCCCCGGACGACCTCTCCGACATCGACACACCGGATGGGTTGTATTGCAAACTCCCGCAGGATTCGCCGCTCTCGGTTCGCGGCGCCCGCAACTATCCGTGCATGGGTCACCCCGGCAAGCGCGCGCCTACCGTCGAAATCTGCAACAGCGACAAGCCGTTCATGCCGCTGGCGATGCGTCAGCACGTCCTCGGTCCCTCGCCGATCGATCCGAATCTGATCGCCCAGGGCATTCCGATCGATGATCGGGTTAACCCCAACGAAAGAACCTTCGGCCCGGTCGAGGGAACGCCACTGCCGCCGGGGGCGGTGCCGCGCGGCACGCCCGCGGGCCCGCGCGGAGAAAATCCGCCACCGGGCACGATTGGCGCAGCTGTTCCGCCGGTGCCGTCGTCGGGGCCGCCCCCGCTGGCACCCATGTCGAGAATGTCGGCTGACCTCGCGGCCATAGCGCCACTCGACGTCCCCGCGGCAGGTGAACTTCCAGCACCACCCGCCGCGCCGGCACCACCTGCGGCTCCCGATCCCGCGCCGGCGGACTCGACCGGCGACGGAGGCGCCCAGGCCGCGCCAAGCTCGTTCGGAGGCAACGTATCTAAGCCGGCGCCCTCGGTCGTGGTGGCAAAATACGATCCGCGTACGGGTCGTTATGTTGGTCCGGATGGGAAGCTGTACCAGCAGTCGGATCTCGCGACGTCGAAAGCGCCCAAGACGTGGCAGGACTTGCTTCCCACCTGAAGCTAAAAACCTTCGATCAGGCTAACTTGTCCAGGCGTAACGGCATCATGATGTCGAGCCACTTGTTTTGCCCGCAGGCACCACTCGGGCCGACCGTCTTGTCCTTGCCGGCCATGGTCGGCGACCCGAGTTGGTATTCACCGTTGACGTCCACCGGATAGAAATAGAAGGTCTGCTGCCCGGTGTACGCCCTACCGTCCTCGCACCGTTCCCAGTCCGGCACATCGCGTTTGATCTTCCACATCTGTCCATCATTCATATAAAGGGGCGCGCTCCATCCCTGGTCGCTTGTCACCGTGCCGTGGCATTCCTGAAACGTCACGCACGACGAGCTGATGGTCCATGTCTGGATGACCGTCGCCTCGCCGAAGTACTGATCATTGAGCTGGGCATAGTCGCCGATGGACGTGGCGCGGTACGTCCCGTTGATGGCCACTTCTTCCTTCGTCGTTGCCTGCGCAGTGGATGCCGTCGCCAAACCGCCGAATACGGTGGCAGCCACCAGCGTTGCGGCGGTGAGTGTTTCAACTGAACGCATCAGGTGCTCCTCGACGCGCAATATTTGGCCGACATTGTTTAGGCCGATTTCGGCTTTTCGTGAAATGAGATTAACACCGCTTCGGCCCCGACAAAATGCTGATTCGAAGCGAACATCGCAGCGCTCATCCGATGGGGTCGAAGTTCGCGATCAGCCAGGAACCGTTGACCTTCGTCAGCGTGACCAGGATGCTGCTGGTGGTCTTTACGGGTTCTGACTTCTTCTTGCTTGCGGTGGTCTGGTCGACGAACACCAGAACCACAGCCGAATCCGGATGCAAGTCCGAAATGGCGGCCCGAATCACCTTGGCGGTCGCCGTCAGTTGCCCCTGCTGCGCCCCCGCCGCGATCTCTTCGCTGAATTTTTTGTAGTAGCCCAAAAAGCCGCCGGTCAAATGCGATCTCGCCTTGGCGAAATCACGATCGAGACTCTCGTAGGAGTACGAAAGCAGCGCCACGGCGCCGTCCGAAGCCGCCTGGATGGCTCGGTGCGCCGCGGCATCGTCGATCTGCCGATCCGGACGGTACAGAATGAAGAACAAACTAGCGGCGGCTCCCACCGCGGCAACGACCAACGCTGTCGCGACTATTGAACGCCAACGCGCCAGGCACCGGCGGGTCCAGCGCCGGATCGCGGTCAGCCTGCTGACGCTGGCCGATCCTCCGTCTTCGGCGCGGGGCGGAGCCTCCGTGCTGTCAACCGCTGTTTCGCTGCTTTCCAGCGACGAGCCGTGCTCGACAGTCATTGCAGGTAGTCGACTTTCGACATCTTGAACTGACCGCCATCGCGGTTGAGGTTGACGCTCATCCGCCACAAGGCCGGTGGCGGTTTGACGTTATCCGGGCCAGTGGCATCGGATTTCGCCACCACAAGCACGACTCCCGAATTGTCGCTCATCGACTCCACCGCAACGGCTTCCACGGTCACCTTGCTGCCGACTTTCGAATCTTCCGCCTTCTTGACCATGAGGGCTGACATCGCGGACAGTTGGGTCTTGAGGTCGCCCGTAGAGGCGTCGATCATGCGCTGGACGTCGTCCCTGGCGTGGTTGGGGTCAATCGACATCAGGGCCGTGACCGCTTGCCGGGCTGCCGCAGTGAAGTCCGCGGCGACCTGCCGTTTGTGCGTGATGGCGTGGTGCTGCCACACCATGTAGCCGCTCGCGCCAAGGGAAGCGGAGGCGAGGACGACGCCGACGCCAACGGCTACTGTTTTCCGCCCTGGGCGGCGGAGCCACCGTGGCCTAGCGGGACGGCGCAGCAACCGTCGTCTCCACCGCAACAACTTCCCGGGGCGCCGCTCGACATCGTCGGGGTAGGCGTCATCGTCCGTAGTCTCGGCCGCCCGGCGCAGCCGTTCGAGGCGTGCCCGCGCCGCCTCCGCGCGCGCTTCCGCTTGGGCGACTTCGTCCTCTATGTCCGCTTGCGAGGGGGGCGCTTCGGCGCCCGAGTCGACCCCTGGGCGAGATTGTGGTTCGTCGGGATCGGTCATATCCCCCGGGTCATGCACGGAGAATGAGCTTATCACCCTGGACCGGGCGGACACCGCCGTCGTTGGAAGGGTGCCTCAGTGTCTCTTAACATGCGCAGATGCGGGTCCGTCAGGGAACTGCGGGTGCGCGGTCCCGAGGCGATCCGGGCGCCGATGGCTCGTTGTCTCAGAGGATCTTCTCCAACTAGGAGAATTTTCTTTCCAGTCCTTTTCGGGTGTGGCAAAGTAATGGGGTGCGATCGATCGTGGCGTTGTTTGCTGCGTTACTCGGCGCCGGTCTGCTGGCGGCGCCGCCCGCCTCCGCGGGGCCGACGGTGTGCGATTATCCCGACTGCACTCCTGGCATCATGCCGCATCAGGTCCTCGGCGCGCCGTGTGACAACACCACCTACTACGCCTTCGGGACCGCGGACTATTACGTATCTTTCGCGTCCGAGCCTGGACGGCTGATGTTCTGCGGCTCGCCGAGAAGGTACCAGCCGCGATGGTTCCGGTCACCTCCGATGGCGGGAATCAAGGAGGAAGGCGCCGAGTGCCACCAGTACCTGAACTACGTCGCGCAGGCGCCGGATGGTCTGTTCCTGATCTGCATAGCGCATGACGGTGTGACGACGTGGGTTCGCGCTGACACTTAGCCGCAACGGATTCCGCGAACCACGCCCTACACCGCGTCGAAGAGACGATGAATTATGCGGAGCAATTGGGCCCGCAGCGTGTCGTCGTCGATGTCGGCCACCAGGGGTGACACCACCCCGACCGCGATGGCACCCGACAGCGCCGCCGCCGACACCCGCGCGTCCTCGGCGGAGTCGTTGACCAGCACACCGTAGAGCCGCTGAATGAATTGCTGGAAGGGTTCGTGCTCGGCCAGCAATCTCACGATGACGGGGTCGAACTGCAGGGTGCTCGCCGCGCCGCGACGTTCGATGGCGACGTCGATGACCCGGTCGAGCAGCAGCTCTCGTGCCTTGATCGGGTGGTCGTGCGCCTCAGCTGCTTCCAGGGCCTCCTCGAGACCCCCGAGTTCGCGCTCGGTGAGCGCGATGACGATCTGTTCCTTCGTTTTGAATTGGTGATACACCGCCGCCTTGGTGACTCCGATCTTGTCGGCGATCATCTGCAGCGAGGTTCCGCCGGCACCGTGCTCCGCGATCAACTGCAGCGCGGCATCCAGGATGCGCGTTTGCGCGGCGCTGCGCGTGATGAAACGAAACCCGCTCCTGGTCTGAGCCGTAACCACAACGAGAGCCTAGCCGATCGGCTATTGACCGGGAATAGCCGATCGGCTAGTTTCGCGACTAGCCGATCCCGCGAAACGGCCGGTGGAAGGAGTCGTTGATGTCCAACGTCGACGAGAACGAAGTTTGGAGAACGCCCCGAGTTGCGTTGCGGCGCATCGACGGCGAGCTGATCCTGCTCTGGACGTTGCCCGCGACCGTGATCATCTTCGTCGGCTGCTTTTTCCTGTTTCCGGGCTTCAATCCGCCGATGTCACCCAGCATGTCGGCCGATCAGGTGGCCGCGTTCTATCGCGATCCGGCCCGCCTGCCGCAGATCCGCTACAGCATGATCGTGTTCAACTGGTTCGGGGTGTGTCTCGTCCCGATTCTGACCCTCATCGTGATGCAGATCCGCAGGATGGCGCATCGCACGTCGATCTTCTCCTACGCGATGCTGGGCTGTGTTGCCGGCGGGCCCACCCTGTTCCTCGTCGCCAACGTCTGCTGGCTGCTGGCCGCCTTTCGCCCGGAGCGCAGTCCCGAGTTGACTCAGCTGCTCAACGATTTCGGCTGGATCACGTTCACCATCGTGGTCCCCTTTCTGATAGGGCAAAGCGTGATCCTCGCGGTGGCAATCTATTTCGACGATCAGCCGCGCCCGATATTCCCGCGGTGGGTGGCCCACTTCAACCTTTTGGTAGCCGCCGCGCTGATCCCCGCGGCCTTCGTGGGCGTGTCATTGACCGGCCCGCTCGCATGGGACGGGCTCCTGTCGTTCTGGGTGAAAAACGTTGCCATTGCGGTCTGGATCGTCGTGATGGGCGTCGTGTTGGGGCGGGCCGTCTATCGCGAGCGCGCTGAGTACCGGCAGCGCGACGAAGAACTGGTCACCGCATGAGCGTGGTGCTGACACCGCAGGCATCCGAGGCCATCCCGCCCGCGGGCCCCCTGCATCGCCGGATCGCCTGGCACCTGTTCCGCGGCCCCAAGCGCGAGCTGTGGCTGGCCTGGACGACGGTCGTCGTCTTTTACAACTTGTTTTTCCCGATGTTCTTCATCGTGGCGCAAGTCCAGCCCCCGCCGCAGCCGACCTGGGATCTCGCGACGCAGGTCCACTGGTTTCACGAACGGCACCTCGGGATACCGATCGGCTTTGGCATCATCTTCGCCGTCACGGGCATGACCGCGGTGAGCAATGCGCTCATCGCGTATTCGATGCGACGCATGTCGGTCAGCCGCGCGTTCGGGTACTCGTATCTGGTTATCTACTCGCTCAGCGCGATTCCCGGCATGCTGCTGCTTTGCATCGCGCTGATCGTCGCGACGATGCGGCCCGAGCGAGACCCCGAAGCGCTCGGCTGGCTCTACGATTTCGCCTTCCTCTCTTTCGACGGGACCATGGGAGTTTTCCTGATCGGCTCGCTGATCTGGATGCTCGCGATCCTGCTCGACCGAAATCGGGTGTTCCCCAAGTGGTTCGGCTATCTGAACCTGTGCAATGCGCTAACTGAGGTCGTCGTGGCACCGTGCTGGATCTTCCGGCGTGGCGTGCTGGCATGGAATGGGCAGATCGCTTGGTGGCTGGACATGGTCGTGTTCGGCGTCTACCAGGTCACCTTCATTGTCATGCTGTTTCGGATGATCCAGCGCGAGGACTTCGGCGACGGGCCGCTGCCCGACCCTGCGCGCAAAGGGGTGGCCGCGTCATGACCGAGCTTGCCGATAAGACCAAGAGCGCCAGGTTCGTGCCGGGACAGCCCGACATGTGGGCCTTCGTATTGTTCGAGACCCTAGTCTTCACAGGGTATTTTGGCTTTTACCTGTTCTATCGTGCCCGCAGCCCGGAGCTCTTCTTGCATTCCCAGGCGCACCTGGATCTGCGTATCGGGGTCTTCAACACCCTGGTGTTGCTGCTGAGCTCCTGGTCGGTGGCGCGCTGCGTGCAGTCGGCTCGTGCCGGCGCCTACCGAGCGGCGCTGCGCGACGTGTACATCACGGCCGCATTCGCCGGAATCTTCCTGTTTTTCAAGGTGTTCGAGTGGGCCCGGTTGGTCCACATGGGAAATGGCTTTGCGAGCAACGACTTCTTCACCTACTACTTCTTCCTCACCGGGATCCACTTCGTGCACCTGCTGATCGGCTTTGTCGTTCTGGGCGTCATCGTCTACCAACTTCGAGGTCCCGCGCGGCGGTCCCAGGAGCTGGTCGAAACGTGCGCGACCTATTGGCACACTGTCGACTTCCTCTGGGTGCTCATATTCGCGATGCTGTACGTGGTGAGGTGATCGGTGATCAAATTCAACAAGCGGCTTCTGATCGTTTGGCTGGTGCTGGCGTCGCTCACCTTGGGCTATCTCTGGATAGACCACGCCGATCGATCGAACGCCGCCAGCGCCGTCGTCACGTCAAGCGTGATCGTGATCGCAGTCGTCAAGGTGCGCATCATCTTTCGAGAATTCATGGAGGTTCGTCAGGCTCCGGTTTTGCTATGCCGCCTGACCGACGCCTGGGTCGTGCTCATCGCGGCAAGCATGCTCGCCTGCTACTTCATCGGCATGCAGGTCGGGTAATTCTCAGCCGACGGGCGCCACCGAATCGGCCGTCGTGAACGTCAGGTGCAATGCGCTCAGGCCGCGCAGGATATACGTCGGCTCGTAGGTGTAGCGGCGATCGGCGCTCGGCCCGTGGTGGTTTTCGTCAATCTCGATGTGGGACATGCGATCCAGGAGGCGCTCGATCGAGACACGGCCTTCCACTCGGGCCAGCGGTCCGCCGGGGCAGGAGTGCACGCCGCGCGCAAAGGCCATGTGCTCGCGGACGTTCTTGCGGCGGAGGTCGAACTCGTGCGGGTTTTCGAACCGGCGTGGGTCGCGATTGGCGGCGCCCGGCAGCACCATCACGACGGTGCCGGCGGGTATATCGACACCACCAATGCGGGTGGCCCTGCGGGCCAGCCGCGAGTCGCTCTTCACCGGGCTCTCCATGCGCAGCGATTCTTCGATGAACCCGGGAATCAGGCTGCGGTCGTCGCGCAGCTCTTGCTGTATGTCCGGCCGCTCGCCGAGCACGTGCAGCGCCGCACTGAGTAGCTTGGCGGTGGTTTCCTGGCCCGCGGCAAAGAGGAAGGTTGCCGAACGAACCACCTCGATGACCTCCGGCGTGGATCCGTCCGGATACTTCGCCGTCGCGAGCGAGGTCAGCACGTCCTTGCGTGGATTGCTACGGCGGTCCTCGATGTAGGAACAGAACTTGTCGTCGAGCCACTCCAGCGGGTTGATGCCGACCGACTCGTGATCCAGGGCCCCGACCCGGCCGGGTTTATCGGCACCCAGCACAGAGCGGAACTCCTTGTGATCCTCCTCGGGAACGCCGAGCAGATCCGCGATCACCAGCGTGGCGAACGGCTTGGAATATTCGCCGATGAATTCGCACTCACCGTTGTCCAGGAACTCGTCGAGCTGACGGTCGGCGAGGCGCCACATGAACTCCTCGTTGTGCTTCAACCGGCTCGGGGTCAGCAGCTTGCTCAGCACCGATCGGGCCCGGGTGTGATCCGGCGGATCCATGGTGACCATGTGCTCGAACATCGGAAAATAACTGCGGTGCTGGTCGATCTGCGGGCTGATGTCCTCACCCTCGGGCTCGAAGGGCAGCGGGGGAAACGGGCCGCCGAGCGCGACGATGTTCGAGAACGTCTCGGGATCCTTGTAGACCTCGCAGGCTTCTTCGTATCCCGTGACGGCGACGACCCCGTGGTGGGGCAACCGCAGCACCGGATTTTGGCTGCGCAAGTAGTCGAAGTACGGGTGCGGATCGGGGACCAGTGACTGATCGGTGAAAAAGTCAATCGACTCGTAGTCGGTCATCGGATTGCGTCCCCCTGGGCTGGGTGTTCGGCGGCAAGCGGTGGCGCCGCCCGATTTCGGAATCGAAAATGTGCTGAGCACCTGCTTAGCATGGCGGTAATGTCAGGGTCAAGGTGACGACGCCGCGCCACGCTACGATCCGTGGGGTCGGCGCGGCAGCGCGAAGAGTGGGGAGCAGGGGCATGACATCGGCCCGCAGGATCGGGGCGCCGGACGCGAAGAACCGCGGCCTGCTGCTCGACGCGGCCGAGCAGCTGATGGTGGAGGAGGGGTACGCGGCGGTCACGTCGCGCCGGCTGGCGAGCAAGGCCGGGCTCAAACCGCAGCTGGTCCACTATTACTTCCGCACCATGGAGGAGTTGTTCCTCGAAGTCTTCCGGCGCCGCGCCGAGGAAGGCCTTCAAGTGCAGGCGAAAGCGCTGCAATCGCCCCAGCCGCTGTGGGCGCTGTGGAGGTTCGGCACCGATCCAGCGTTCACCCGGATTTCCATGGAATTCATGGCGCTGGCGAATCACCGTAAGGAGATGCGGGCCGAAATCGCTTACTACGCGGAGCGTTTCCGGGATGAACAATGCCAGGCGGTGACGTCGGCGTTGCAGCGCTACGGGGTGTCCCGGGAGGATATGCCGCCGGTGGTGTGGACGGTGCTGATGACGAGCCTGTCGCGGTTTCTGGTGCTCGAGCAGGCGGTGGGAATTACCGGCGGTCACGCCGAAACCTTGGAGCTCGTCGAAAGTTACCTGCGCCGCCTGGAGGGCGAGCCGCAGCCGATCGAGGGTGTGCCGGCGAACTGGGTGGTTCACCAGTTCCGGATCGAACAGAGCACGCCCCGGGGCCCGTCCTTGGACACGACGACGGCCCCGTCCACCGACAGCTCGCAATGAAACTGCGGCGTGCCCGGCTCGGGGCCGGTGTTGACCACCACCATGGCCCAGTATTCGGGTTTCGCCTCGTTCAGTTCGAAGCTCCACGGATGGTCCGGTGCGATGTCGGTTTTGACGTTGGGCGTGAACCGGTAGGGGTCGTGGCTGTAGTCGGAGAAGATCGCCGGCTCTTGATCGATGTAATAGATGTTGGCGTAGATCGGGTTCTGGACGCTGATGGTGTACTTCACGTGATGCATGACCGGGTCGTCCGCGTGTGCGGGTCCGGCGCCCGTGAGTAAACCGGCCCCTGCCAATAGCACTGCGACCAACATTCTGCATGCGGTGGTCATGTCGTTCCTCCGGTGCCCGAGGGTGGGTTGCCGCTGCGCTTCATTACCCGCTCCGCGGCCCGCCAGTGTGCGTCGGCAACCCACAGCCGTGCAAAGGATGCTATCGCCTCGTCCGGCGAAACTCCGCTGATTACCCGCTTTATCTCGGTCGCGGGGTGACGAGCGAGCGACCTCGCGACCGATCGCCAACCCTCGTCGAACGACGGGCGGGGCAACACCAGATCCACCAGCCCGATCCGTTCGGCCTCGATCGCGGTGAGGGGGGTGCCGGTGCCGGCCAGAAGTAGCGCCCTGCCCTTCCCGACGAGCGCGGCCAGTCGCTCGGCGCCGCCCCAGGCCGGCATGATTTCCAGCTCCACCTGATTGAAGCCGATCTTGATGTCGTCGGCGGCCACCCGAATGTCGGCGGCGACAGCGACTTCGGCGCCACCGCCAAAGGCGTGCCCGTTGAGGGCGGCGATCACCGGAGCCGGGAAGCTGGCCAGTTGATCGCAGATCGACCGCATCCGCTTCGCCATCGCCGAGGCGTCTTCCTCGGTGCGCAACGCGCTGAGTTCCTTGAGGTCGCCGCCGGAGACGAAGGCCCGATCGCCGGCGCCCGTGATGACGAGGGCTCTGGCGCCGGCGGCCGCGTCGAGCGCCTTTTCCAGTTGGTCCATGGTGTCCAACGCGATCGCATTGCGCGCGTGCGGGCGATCGACGGTGAGCACGGCCAGCCCATCGTCGACCTCCAGGTCCACCATGCGTCGTCGCTCCTTGGCCAAGACGGCCGATATTGGCGTTCTCTTATCGGGAGAATAACATCATCGCAAGGGCCGAGAACTTTCCGCGACGAGGCTGTGAGGTGGCGCAATGGTCAACCGAATCGCGGCGGCCGGTATGGCGCTCGCTGTCGCCGTCCTGGGTGGCTGCACCCCACGGCCGCAAACCCCGCTCGGCGGCACCGCATCGGTGACCGTCAACGGAAACGATGCAAAATTCCAGATCGTGAAGTGCACCCAGATGCAGTGGTATCGGACGATCGACATCGGCGGCAATTTCGCCGGGGCCACCGTCGCCGTCGACGAGCGTGCGGCATCAGCGACTACCGAGTCCGTCCAGATCCGCAATTTGGGCGGCTTCACCGGAAGGTACTCCCACGGCGACGGGGAGGACGCCCAGACCAGCCTGAGCAACGGCAAGCTCACGGTCTCCGGTACGGCCCACGGCTCCAAGGCCGACAACCCGAACGAACCGGCAACCGCCACGTTCAAAATCACTGTCACCTGCTGATCGCATGCGCTTGGACGGGGTGCACGTTGCGGTCGGGGCTGGGTAGAGAATACTATTCTCTCAAATCAAGAAGGAGGATTCCATGGGCCAGTTGTCGCACCGGGAGGACGTCCCGTTTCCGATCTTCGACGCGGACAACCATCTCTACGAGCCGCCCGAGGCGCTGACTAAGTTCCTGCCGAAGCAGTACAAGGACTTCGTGCAGTACGTGCAGGTCAATGGGCGGACCAAGATCGCGATCCGCGGCCACATCAGCAACTACATTCCCAACCCGACATTCGAGGTCGTCGCCCGGCCGGGTGCCTGGGAGGAGTATTTCAAGTTCGGCAACCCGGACGGCAAGACCAAGCGCGAGCTGTTCGGCGAGCCGATGCGCGCGATCCCGGCCTTCTTCGAACCCGGCCCGCGGCTGGAGAAAATGAACGAGCTGGGGCTGGACCGCACGTTGATGTTTCCGACGCTGGCCAGCCTGCTCGAGGAACGCCTGCGCGACGACCCGGTCGCCATCCACGTCCTGATCCATGCGCTGAATGAATGGCTCGACGAGGTCTGGGGCTTCAATTACCAGAACCGGATCTTCACCACCCCGGTCATCACACTGCCGATCGTCGAGAAGGCGATCGAGGAGCTGGAATGGGCGGTCAAGCGCGGGGCCCGCTGCATCCTGATCCGCCCGGCTCCCGTCCCCGGCTTCCGTGGCCCGCGGTCATTCGCGGTGCCCGAGTTCGACCCGTTCTGGGAGCGGGTCGTCGAGCACGACGTGCTGGTCGGCATGCACTCCAGCGACAGCGGTTACTCCCGCTACACCTCCGAGTGGGACGGCGCCGAACAGGAGATGCTGCCGTTCCAAACCAATGCGATGGGCATCCTCAACGAGTGGCGGCCGATCCAGGACGCGGTCGGCTCCTGGGTCATTCACGGCGCGCTCTACCGCCACCCGAAGCTGAAAGTCGCGATCGTCGAGGCCGGTTCGAAGTGGATGACCCCGCTATTGGACGGCCTGGCCGAGGTCTTCCGGAAGGCCCCGGAAGTCTTCCCGAGCGACCCAGTCGAGATGGTCAAGAACCGCATCCATGTCAGCCCGTTCTTCGAGGACGGCATCGATGATCTGGTCAACCTCGTCGGCGTGGACCGGGTGCTGTACGGCTCGGACTGGCCGCACCCCGAAGGGCTGGCTGAGCCGACCTTCTACGTCAACGCGTTGTCACACCTTCCCGTCGAGGATCAGGCAAAGATCATGGGCGGCAACCTCGGTCGGCTCGTCACGGTGTGACGCCGGCCGACCCCGCTTGGCGGACCATCCCCGAGATGGTCTTGAGCGCGGCGGACCGTTTCGGCGACGCGGAAGCGATTGTCGACGGTCCGCTGCGCTTGACCTTCACCGAGGTAGTCGAGCGAATCCGTTGTGCCGCAGGCGTGTTCGCCGAGCTTGGGGTAGGCAAGGGTGACCGGGTCGCCATCTGGGCACCCAACTCGGCCGAGTGGATAATCGCCGCCTTTGGGCTGCTCACCGCGGGCGGCGTGCTGGTGCCGGTCAACACCCGGTTCAAGGCCGAAGAAGCGGGCGACATCATCGGCCGCAGTGGGGCGAACGCCGTCCTCGTGCAGAAGGGATTTCTGGACCAGGACTACACCGCACCGGCGGGTATACCGGTAATCGACTTGAAGTCCGACTTCCTCTCCGGCGGTAGGCCGTTCGAGCGCGCGGTGAGCGGGACCGACATCGCCGACGTCATCTTCACGTCCGGCACCACCGGCCGCCCCAAGGGCGCAATGATGAACCATCAGCAGACACTGCGCATGTACGAGGAATGGGCGACGCTCGCGGATCTGCGCGAAGGCGATCGGTATCTGCAGATCAACCCGTACTTCCACACATTCGGCTTGAAAGCGGGACTCATCGCGTCATTCCTGCGCGGCGCAACGATGGTGCCGGTCGCAGTGTTCGCCGTCGGGGCCGTAGTGAACCTCATTGAACGCGAACGCATCACGATGCTGCCCGGCCCGCCGACGCTCTACCACTCGTTGCTGACGGTCGACGACAAGGGCAAGCTGGCGTCGTTGCGGGCGGGCGTCACGGGCGCCGCCGACATCCCCGTCGAGCTGGTTCGTCGCATCCATGGCGAATTGCCCTTCCAGACGTTGATGACCGGCTATGGGCTGACCGAGGCCGGCAACGTCACCCTGTCGCGGCCCGGCGACTCGTTCGAGGATGTCGCGACCACCGCGGGCCTGCCCTGCGAGGGAGTCGAGGTGCGCATCGCCGACGACGGCGAGGTGTTGGTTCGCGGCTACGGCGTCATGCAGGGTTACCTCGGGGAGCCCGAGGCCACTGCGCAGGCGATCGACGACGAGGGCTGGCTGCACACCGGGGACCTGGGCAACTTCGGCGACACGGGCCGCCTTCGCGTGGTGGGTCGCAAGAAGGACATGTTCATCGTGGGTGGGTTCAACGCCTATCCGGCGGAGATCGAGGGATTCCTGCTCGAGCACCCGGCGGTGGCGCAGGCCGCCGTGATCGGCGTCCCCGACGATCGCCTCGGACAGGTGGGTAGGGCTTTCGTGGTGGCAAAAACTACAGTGTCCGAAGACGACCTGATCGCGTGGTGCCGGGAGCGGATGGCGGGATTCAAAGCGCCGAGATCCATCAAGTTCCTCGACGCGCTGCCGCTCAACGCCACGGGGAAAGTGATGAAGGACCAACTCCATTGACTACCGGCGATATTCACTCGATGGTGATCGCATCGGACTACCGGATCCCGGACCCGACCAAGGTTTGGCCGCTGCTCGAGCGGAACAAGGCGGCACTCTCCGATATCGGAGCACACCACGTCCTGGTGTACACGTCCACGCACGACCACGGCCGCGTGCTGGTCATGATCGGAGTGCACAGCCGTGAGCCCATCGTGGAATTGCTGCGCTCGCGCGTCTTCTTCGATTGGTTCGATGCCGCCGGCGTCGAAGACATCCCCGCCGTCTTCGCCGGCGAGATCGTCGACAGGTTTGTGCCGGCGGACCCGCCGGCAACCGGGGCGCCCGGCGTCGTGGTGGCCGCCATCGCGTCCGTCGACGACGTGTCGACCCTGACCGCGGGGTTCCGTTCGGCGATGGACGGGCTCACCGTGGCCGGCGTCCGAAAGGCCTGGGTCTTCCAGGCTTTCGACGACGAACACGAGGTCCTGATCCTGTCGGAGTTTCCCGACGAGGACAGCGCGCGGCGTTGGATCGACCATCCCGACGCCCCGGCGCAATGGATGTCGGGCGTGGGCGTCGGCGCCCATCCGCCGCTGTTCGTCGGCCGGCTTTTTGACACGATGCGCATCGAGGCGGACTGAGCTCGCCGGTATGTTCGTGTGCCTGTGTAACGGAGTCACCAGCCAGACGGTGGGCGACGCCGTCGCGGCCGGGGCGTCGACGACCAAGGACGTCGCCCAGGCGTGCGGAGCGGGTGCCGACTGCGGGCGCTGCCGGCGGACGGTCCAGGCGATGCTGCGATCGTCGGCGCCGGACCGAAAGGCGCCGTCGGTTTAGTCATTTCAGCGGCGCCGGGTGCCGTCCGGTAACATGGGCCCGACGAGTTGAGCGAGCAGCGGCGGGATTTCGAGCCGCGGCAACACCACCTCGACGAACACCATGCGGTCGCGCTGCTGAGCGGCGACGTTGAACGCGTCGTCGAGCTCACCGTAGGTCTGCGCCCGGAACGCCAGGTGGTCGACCGCGCCCAGCGCGTTGGGGACGTCGGTCCACTTCCAGCTGACGATGTCGTTGTAGGGTGCGGTCTCGCCGTGAATCGCCCGTTCGACGGTGTAACCGTCGTTGTTGACCACCACGATGACCGGCGACAACCCCTCGCGGGAGAAGGTGCCAAGTTCCTGGATGGTCAGTTGCGCGGCCCCGTCGCCGATCAGCAATACGGTCCGACGGTCTGGATGCGCCACCGCCGCCCCTACCGCGGCGGGCAGCGTGTAACCGATTGAGCCCCAAAGCGGTTGACCGATGAAGGTGACGCCCTGCGGGAGCCGGTGATCCGCCATGCCGTAGAACGACGTGCCCTGATCGGCGAGGACCACGTTTCCCGGTGTGAGCGCCACGCACAGGCGATCCCACACCATCTTCTGGGTCAACGGTTGATTGCGCGGTGGCGGTGGCGGTAGCGGCTCGGCCGGCGGCGATGCCACCGGCGGTGAGGTGGTTCCGCGCCGGGCGAGGATCGTAGCCAGGGCCTCCAGCGCGGCGCCCATCTCCAGCGGTGCGAAAACCTCGCCTGCCACACTGCTTTGGTACTGCCCGACGTCGATGGTGCGGGCCGGGTCGATGCGCTGGCTGAAGAAGCCGCTGACCATGTCGGTGAACACCACGCCGGCCGTCACCAGCACCGGCGCCTCTTCGATCGCCGCGCGCACCCATTCGGCGCTGGCCGCACCCGCGTAGATGCCCAGGAAGTTGGGCGAGCTCTCGTCGAGCAGGCTCTTTCCCCACATCAACGTCGCGTGCGGCACCACGTCCGCGGCCAGCAGTGCCTCGAGCTCCTTGACCGCCTGCAGCCGGTGCACCAGCAGGTCGGCGAGCACGGTGAGCCGATGGTCGCCGATGAGGCCGGTCGCGGCCTCGACGAACATGGCCAGCGCGCGCGGGCTGGTGCCTCCGGAGTAGCGGGGCAACGGCGCCTCGGGAGGCTCGGTGGGGAAGCGGGCCACGTCGGTGGAGAGCAGGATGTACCCGGGCCGCTTCTGTTCACGCACCTCGGACAGCACCCGGTCGATCTCCCTGCACGCGGTAGCCGGCATGAGATTGGCTTGGGCGCAAGTGATTTCCCGGCTGATCCGGAAGAAGTGCTCGAAATCCCCATCGCCCAGCGAATGATGCAGCGCCCGCCGGGCGCCCTGGGCGTCTTTTGAGGGACCGCCGACGATATGAACGACGGGCACATGCTCGGCGTAGCTGCCCGCGATCGCGTTGGCCGCCGAGAGTTCACCCACGCCGAATGTCGTTACCAGGGCTGACATTCCACGCAACCGGCCGTATCCGTCGGCGGCGTAGCCGGCGTTCAGCTCGTTGGCGCTGCCGACCCATCGAATGGCCGGATGGGCGACGATGTGGTCGAGGAATTCCAGGTTGTAGTCGCCGGGAACGCCGAAGATCTCGGAGACGCCGAGCTCGGCGAGGCGGTCCAGGAGATAGTCGCCGACGGTGTAGGTCACGAGGACGACGGTACGCCCGGTCGAAACCCTCCCGGCCGGACGCCTATTGGCCTATCGTGCGGGCCATGGCGATCAACGAAACCCGCGACATTGTCATCGAAGCCAGCCCCGAGGAGATTCTCGACGTCATCGCCGATTTCGAATCGCTGCCCGAGTGGTCGGAGCCCCACCAGAGCTCCGAAGTGCTCGAGAGGGGCGAGGACGGCCGGCCCAGCAAGGTCAAGATGAAAGTCAAAGCCGCCGGCATCACCGACGAGCAAGTGGTGGCCTACACGTGGAGCGAGAACAAGGTGAGCTGGACGCTGGTCAGCTCCGGCCAACAGCGCTCGCAGGACGCGTCCTACACATTGATACCCGAGGGCGGCAAGACGAAAGTCAAATTCGAGATCAGCGTCGACCCGGTGGTACCGCTGCCCGGCTTCGTGTTGAAGCGTGCCGTCAAAGGGACGATCGACACCGGCACCAAGGGCCTGCGCGACCGCGTGCTCAAGGTCAAGAAGGGCAAGTAGCCACCGTGACCGGCGGGGGACCGTTGGCCGGGGTGAGAGTCATCGAACTCGGCGGCATCGGACCGGGGCCGCACGCGGGGATGGTGCTCGCGGATCTGGGCGCCGACGTGGTGCGGGTCCGCCGACCCGGCGGACTCACGATGCCGCCCGAGGACCGCGACCTGCTGCACCGCGGGAAGCGGATCGTCGACCTGGACGTCAAGACGCACCCCGGCACGCTGCTGGAGCTGGCCGCGAAGGCCGACGTACTGCTGGACTGTTTCCGGCCCGGCACTTGCGAACGATTGGGCATCGGACCCGACGACTGCGCGGCGGTCAATCCGCGACTGATCTACGCGCGGATCACCGGCTGGGGACAGGACGGGCCGCTGGCCGCGACGGCCGGCCACGACATCAACTATCTGTCGCAGACCGGTGCGCTGTCGGCGCTCGGTTATGCCGACCGGCCGCCGATGCCGCCGCTGAATCTGGTCGCCGACTTCGGCGGCGGCTCGATGCTGGTGCTGCTCGGCATCGCGGTGGCGCTGTACGAGCGGCAACGGTCGGGCAAGGGACAGGTCGTCGACGCCGCGATGGTCGACGGGGTTAGCGTGCTCGCGCAGATGATGTGGACGATGAAGTCCACCGGCGCGCTGCGCGACCGGCGCGAGTCGTTCCTGCTCGACGGCGGCGCCCCGTTCTACCGCTGCTACGAGACAGCCGACGGCAAGTACATGGCCGTCGGTGCCATCGAGCCGCAATTCTTCGCGGCGCTGCTGACCGGGCTGGGCCTGACCGAAGACGAGGTGCCCGGCCAGCTCGACATCGGGTCATACCCACGGATGTACGACGTCTTCGCGCAACGGTTCGCCAGCCGGACCCGCGACGAGTGGACCGAGGTTTTCGCCGGCACCGATGCGTGCGTCACCCCGGTACTGACGTGGAGCGAAGCCGCGACCAACGAGCATTTGAACGCACGCTCGACGGTGATCACGGCCCACGGAGTCGAACAGGCCGCGCCCGCGCCGCGCTTTTCCCGCACGCCGGCCGGGCCGGTGGGGCCGCCGCCGGCGACCACGACACCGATTGCCGAAATCGGCTGGTAGCTAAATAATCACGCCGAACATCAGCCGCGGATAGGTCGCCGGGGTTAGGTTGTTATCAGTGGCAGTAAAAGCATCACGGGAATTCGTCGTTGATGCGCCGCCAGAAGTGGTCATGGAGGCGCTGACAGATGTCGGCGTCCTTTCATCGTGGTCGCCACTCCACAAACAAATCGAAGTGATCGACCGTTATCCCGACGGTCGGCCGCATCATGTCAAGGCCACGATCAAGATCTTGGGGCTCGTCGATAGAGAGATACTGGAATACCACTGGGGCCCCGACTGGGTCGTCTACGACGCTAAGGGGACCGCCCAGCAGCATGGCCAGCACGTCGAGTACAACCTCAAACCCGAGGGTGTCGACAAGACGCGGGTGCGTTTCGACCTCACGGTCGAACCGGCGGGGCCGATCCCCGGTTTCGTCGTCAAGCGGGCGGCCGAAAACGTCCTCAACGCCTCGGTGAAGGGGCTGACCGATCTGGTCAGGGGCGGCCGCGATCCGGGTGATTAGCGATGGCCGTACAAGCGTCGGCGGAAATCGTCATCAACGCGCCCCCGGAGGTCATCATCGACGCGCTCGCCGACATGGACACGGTGCCGTCGTGGTCCGCGGTGCACAAGAAGGCCGAAGTGGTCGACACCTATCCCGACGGCCGTCCGCACCACGTGAAGGTCACGATCCGGGTGATGGGCATCGTCGACACGCAGTTTCTCGAGTACCACTGGGGGCGGGACTGGATGGTGTGGGACGCCAAAAAGACCATCCATCAACATGGTCAGCACGGTGAGTACAACCTGACCCGTGAGGGCGACGACAGGACCCGCGTGCGATTCGGCATCACCGTCGAGCCGTCGGCACCGTTGCCCGAGTTCCTGATCAACCGGGCCCGCAAGAAGATCCTGCACGCCGCGCTGGAAGGACTGCGCTGGCGAGTTATGGGTGGTTGAGCGCGGCCAGGCGCCGGATCGCTTCGTCGAGGGTGTCGGCGCGTTTGCAGAAGGTGAAGCGCACCAGGTGATTCCACACGTCAAGGTGCGGGGCGGCCGGATCGCAGAATGCCGACATCGGGATGGCGGCCACGCCTACCTTCTCCGGTAGTGCCGCGCAGAAGGCCGTGCTGTCGTCGTAACCGAGCGGGCGCGGATCGGCGCACAGGAAATAGGTGCCGCCGCTGTCGTGCACTTCGAAGCCGATCTCGCTCAGACCGGATGCCAGCCGGTCTCGTCGGGCCTGCAGCGAGCTTCGAAGCTCGGCCACCCACGCGTCTTCGGTATCCAGCGCGAGGGCCACGGCGGGCTGTAACGGCGCCCCGCCGACGTAGCTCAGATATTGTTTGGCCGCGCGAACCCCGGCGATGAGTTCGGCTGGGCCGCATGCCCATCCGATCTTCCAGCCGGTGCAGTTGAACATCTTGGCGGCGCTGGAGATGGTGATGGTGCGCTCGGCCATGCCGCCGAACCCGGCCAGTGGCAGGTGGCGGCGGTTGTCGAAGACCAGGTGCTCGTAGACCTCGTCGGTGATCACCAAAAGATCTGCCGCCACCGCGATCTCGGCGATCGCGGCCAGCTCGTCGTTGGTGAGCACCGCCCCGGTTGGGTTGTGCGGCGAGTTGACGATCAGCGCGCGGGTCTGGGGCGTCAGTTCGCGCCGCAGCGCGTCGGTGTCCAGCGCGAAGCCGCGGCCGTCGGGGACCAGCGGCACGGCCACCCGGTGCGCGCCGGCCATCGCGACCACCGGCGAGTAGGAGTCGTAGAACGGTTCGATCAGCAGTACGTCCGAGCCCGGCTCGACCAGCCCGAGCACCGCCGCCGCGATGGCCTCGGTGGCGCCGACGGTCACCAGCACCTCGGTGTCGGGGTCGTATTCGACGCCGAAGTGTCGCTTGCGGTGGGCGGCGATCGCATGACGCAGCGGCGCGATGCCTATCCCGGGCGGGTATTGGTTGGCGCCCTCGGCGATCGCGTCTTGCGCGGCCTTGAGCAACGCGGGGGGTCCGTCCTCGTCGGGAAAGCCCTGACCGAGGTTCACCGCGCCGATCCGCGCGGCCAGCGCCGACATTTCGGCGAACACCGTGGTGGCGTAGGGCCGCAGCCGCGACACCGTCATGGTGGTCGAGCCTAGCTTCAGCCCCGAGCGTGACTGCAGCGTCACACTGCGCCCATCGTGACTGCAGCGTCACGTTCGCCGCCTGACCAGCGACTCTTGCCCAACCAACAGGTTGGCCGGGCACCCTGTTAGGGTGCTGGGTACGGATCCGAACCCCCATTTGTGAAGAGGAAGCCGACATGTCCGAAGAAGCCTTCGTCTACGAGGCCATCCGCACCCCGCGCGGTAAGCAGAAAAACGGGTCGCTGAACGAGGTCAAGCCGCTGAGCCTGGTGGTTGGGCTGATCGACGAACTGCGCAGGCGCTTTCCCGACCTGGACGAGAACCTGATCAGCGACGTCATCCTCGGCGTGGTTTCGCCGGTCGGTGACCAGGGCGGTGACATCGCCCGGGCCGCGGTGCTGGCCGCCGGCATGCCCGACACCGTCGGTGGCGTGCAGCTCAACCGGTTCTGCGCCTCGGGTCTCGAGGCGGTGAACACCGCCGCGCAGAAGGTGCGGTCCGGCTGGGACGACCTGGTGCTGGCCGGCGGCGTTGAGTCGATGAGCCGGGTGCCGATGGGCTCCGACGGCGGCGCGATGGCGCTGGACCCGGCCACCAACTACGACGTCGGCTTCGTCCCGCAGGGCATCGGCGCCGACCTGATCGCCACCATCGAGGGCTTCTCCCGTGATGACGTCGACGCCTATGCGCTGCGCAGCCAGGAGAAGGCCGCCGTGGCGTGGTCGGGCGGCTACTTCGCCAAGTCCGTGGTGCCGGTGCGCGACCAGAACGGCCTGCTGATCCTCGACCACGACGAGCACATGCGACCCGACACCACCAAGGAGGGCCTGGGCAAGCTGAAGCCCGCCTTCGAGGGCCTCGCCGCACTCGGCGGGTTCGACGACGTGGCGCTGCAGAAGTACCACTGGATCGAGAAGATCGATCACGTGCACACGGGCGGCAACAGCTCGGGCATCGTCGACGGCGCCGCGCTGGTGCTCATCGGCTCCGAAGCGGCCGGCAAGTCGCAGGGCCTGACCCCGCGGGCCCGCATCGTGGCCACCGCCACCACCGGGGCCGAGCCCACGATCATGCTGACCGGACCGACGCCGGCCACCCGCAAGGTGCTCGACCGGGCGGGCCTGACCATCGACGACATCGACCTGTTCGAGCTCAACGAGGCGTTCGCCTCCGTGGTGCTGAAGTTCCAGAAGGACCTCAACATCCCCGACGAAAAGCTCAACGTCAACGGCGGCGCCATCGCCATGGGCCACCCGCTGGGCGCCACCGGCGCGATGATTCTGGGCACGATGGTCGACGAGCTCGAGCGCCGCAACGCCCGGCGCGCATTGGTCACGCTGTGCATCGGTGGCGGCATGGGTGTCGCGACGATCATCGAGAGGGTTTAAGTACATGGCCGACAACACAATCCAGTGGGATAAGGACGCCGACGGCATCGTCACGCTGACCATGGACGACCCGTCCGGGTCCGCCAACGTCATGAACGAGGCCTACATCGAGTCGATGGGCAAGGCCGTGGATCGCCTTGTCGCCGAGAAGGATTCGATCACCGGCGTCGTGATCACCAGCGGCAAGAAGACCTTCTTCGCCGGCGGGGACGTCAAGACCATGATCCAGGCGACGCCCGAGGACGCCGGTGACGTCTTCAACACCGTCGAGACCGTCAAGAAGCAGCTGCGCACCCTGGAGACGCTGGGCAAGCCGGTCGTGGCGGCCATCAACGGGGCCGCCCTCGGCGGTGGGCTGGAGATCGCGCTGGCGTGTCATCACCGCATCGCCGCCGACGTCAAGGGCAGCCAAATCGGCCTGCCCGAAGCGACATTGGGCCTGCTCCCCGGCGGCGGCGGGGTGACCCGCACCGTGCGGATGTTCGGCATCCAGACCGCGTTCGTGAGCATCCTCGCGCAGGGCACGCGGTTCAAGCCGGCCAAGGCCAAGGAGATAGGTCTGGTCGACGAGTTGTTGCCGACGGTCGAGGAGCTGGTGCCCGCTGCTAAGGCGTGGATCAAGGCCAACCCCGACGCGCACGAGCAGCCGTGGGACAAGAAGGGCTACAAGATGCCCGGCGGCTCTCCGTCGTCGCCGTCGCTGGCAGCCATTCTGCCGTCGTTCCCGTCGAACTTGCGCAAGCAGCTCAAGGGCGCCCCGATGCCCGCGCCGCGGGCCATCCTGGCCGCCGCGGTCGAGGGCGCGCAGGTCGACTTCGACACCGCAAGCCGCATCGAGAGCCGCTACTTCGCGTCGCTCGTCACCGGCCAGGTCGCCAAGAACATGATTCAGGCGTTCTTCTTCGACCTGCAGCACATCAACTCCGGCGGGTCGCGGCCCGACGGCATCGGCAAGACACCGATCAAGAAGATCGGTGTGCTGGGCGCCGGGATGATGGGCGCCGGCATCGCCTACGTGTCGGCCAAGGCCGGTTTCGACGTGGTGCTCAAGGATGTCAGCTTCGAGGCGGCCCAGAAGGGCAAGGGCTACTCCGAGAAGCTGGAAGCCAAGGCGCTGGAGCGGGGCCGCACCACCGAGGAGAAGTCCAAGGCGCTCCTGGACCGCATCACCCCGACGGGCGACGCGGCCGACCTCGCGGGCGTCGACTTCGTGGTCGAGGCGGTGTTCGAGAACCAGGAACTCAAGCACAAGGTGTTCCAGGAGATCGAGGACATCGTCGAGCCCAACGCGCTGCTGGGATCCAACACCTCCACCCTGCCGATCACCGGCCTCGCGACCGGCGTCAAGCGGCAGGAGGACTTCATCGGGATCCACTTCTTCTCGCCGGTGGACAAGATGCCGCTGGTCGAAATCATCAAGGGCGAGAAGACATCCGACGAGGCGCTGGCCCGGGTGTTCGACTACACGCTGGCCATCGGCAAGACACCGATCGTCGTCAACGACAGCCGCGGCTTCTTCACCTCACGCGTCATCGGCACCTTCGTCAACGAGGCGCTGGCGATGCTGGGCGAGGGTGTCGAGCCGGCCAGCGTCGAGCAGGCCGGCTCGCAAGCCGGTTACCCGGCGCCGCCGCTGCAGTTGTCCGACGAGCTCAACCTGGAGCTGATGCACAAGATCGCCGTCGCCACCCGCAAGGGTGTCGAGGACGCCGGCGGCACCTACCAGCCGCACCCGGCCGAGGCCGTCGTCGAGAAGATGATCGAGATCGGCCGCCCGTCGCGGTTGAAGGGTGCCGGCTTCTACGAATACGTCGACGGCAAGCGCACCGGCCTGTGGCCGGGCCTGCGGGAGACGTTCAAGTCCGGCTCGTCGCAGCCTCCACTGCAGGACATGATCGATCGGATGCTGTTCGCCGAGGCGCTGGAAACGCAGAAGTGCCTCGACGAGGGCGTGCTGACGTCGACGGCCGACGCCAACATCGGTTCGATCATGGGCATCGGCTTCCCGCCGTGGACGGGCGGTAGCGCGCAGTTCATCAACGGCTACTCCGGTCCGGCCGGCACTGGCAAGGATGCCTTCGTAGCCCGCGCCCGTGAGTTGGCGGCGAAGTATGGCGACCGCTTCCTGCCGCCGGACTCGTTGACGTAGTTTCTGCCGCGAGCAGACGCAGAATCGCATTGCGCGGGACCTCCGCGTGCGATTTTGCGTCTGCTCGCACTCGGAGGTTCAGGCGCGGCGCTGAAACAGGTAGTACCGCGTCGGGGTTTCGCGGTCGAGCTCCCGCTCGTCGCCGGTGGACAACAGCGTCCAGGCCGGGGTGAATCGCCGTTCCATCTCGGCGGGCTCGATGCCGCGGACGCCGAACCTGCCGCCGGGACGGAATGCCACGATCAGTAGCCGCGCGTCGGGCGCCGCCACGGCGCTGACCTCCCGGACGTACGCGTCGCGATCCGCGTCGCTCATGTTGTGCAGGCAGCCGTTGTCGACGATCAGCTCGAAGTTCGCCCCGACGCCTTCCTGACTCAGGTGCGTGACGTCGGCGCGGACAAAGTCGACCGAAGCGTTGGCGGCGCCGGCCTTGGCGCGAGCCTTGTCGAGCGCCTTCGTGACAAAGTCCACCGCGGTGACGTTCCAGCCGCGTTGAGCGAGGTAGATCGACGTGTCTCCGGTGCCGCATCCCAGTTCCAGCGCCCGTCCCGCGGGCAGCGCGGGCGTGTCGGGAGTTCCCTCAATCAGCCCCTGCAGGCTCTGCGCGAGCGGATGCCCGTCCCAGGGGGTGAAGCCGATCCGGTAGAAGATACGAAACAGGGTTTGTTTGGAGGCCATACCGCCACGGTACGCATTGGCGCCGGCTAGAGCCCCGTCGTCCTTGCAGTCCGCGGCGGTTGACCATCCAGCAACGATTAGCCGGTGAGCTGCAGCAGGTAGCAGCGAACCGCGAATCGGTTGCGAATAAACGCAACTGGAGTGTGGCGATAGCCGGCGTCGTTGGCAAACACCATCTTTTCACCCGCTGACGACAGCAGTGTCCATCCAGGTGTAAATCTGCGTTTGACCTCGGACTCATCGAGTCCCAGAAGTCTGATGGGGCCACCGGGTGGCGCGGCGACGATCACTAGTCGTGCGCCGGGGGCGGCGGCCGCCGTGATCTCTTTGACGTAGAGATTACGGTCTTCGTCGCTCATGCCGTGGAGACAGCCGTTGTCGACGATTAAGTCAAACTTCGCATCGATGCCGGCTTGGCTCAAATGCGTGACATCGGCCTCGACGAATTTGACCGGTACGCCAGCAGTGCGAGACTTGGCGCGGGCCTTGTCGAGGGCCTTTGCCACGAAGTCAACGCCCGTGACGTTCCAGCCGTGCTGAGCAAGGTAGATCGAGGAATCTCCGGTGCCGCACCCGACATCAAGGGCCGATCCCGCTGCCAGCGCGGGGTTGTCGTGGCTTCCTTCGATCAGATCCCGCAGGCTCTGCGCGATCGCGTGCCCGTCCCACGGGGTGAAGCCGATCCGGTAGAAGATGCGAAAAAGGGTTTGTTTGGAGGCCATACCGCCACGGTATGCCTAATCCTCCTTGCAGGCCGCGGCAATTCGACGCCATTGCTCGCGCGGGAACGCCGTCGGGTCAGCGGTTAGGACCTGGACGCAGACGTGGTCGGCGCCGGCCGAACGATGCTCGGCGACCCGGCGCATGATCGCGTCCTCGTCGCCCCAGGCGATGATCGAATCGAAGAGCCGATCGCTGACCTGTGCCAAGTCGTCGTCCGAGAACCCACTGCGCAGCAGGTTATTGGCGTAGTTCGGCAACGCCAAATATGCACGCAGCCAATCGGTTCCGATGGCGCGCGCCTCCTCGGCCGTATCGCACAAGATCGCGGTCTGCTCCGGCAACAGCAACGGTCCTTCGCCCAATGCCGCACGGGCGGCGGCGGTGTGCTCCGGGGTGACGAGGTAGGGGTGGGCGCCGCGGGCGCGGCTCGCGGACAACGCCAGCATTTTGGGGCCCAGCGCGGCCAGGACCCGCGATTCGGCGGGCACCGGTGACGGCGCGGCATCCAGCCCGTCCAGGAACGACGCCGTCGCCGCCAGCGGTTTGCGGTAGCGCCCGGGCTGGCCGGCGTCGACGAGCGGCGCGTGGCTGACCCCGATCCCCAGCAGGAACCGCTCCCCATGCTCGCCTGTCAACGCCGCATAGGAATCGGCGACATCACCGGCCGAGTGCATCCAGAGATTGAGGATCCCGGTGGCGATCACCGTGCGTTTGGTCGAGGCGAGCAGGTGACCCACCGCGTCGAACACCGGGCCGCCCACGTCCGGAATCCACAGCGCCGTAAAGCCCAGCTCATCCAATTCGGCTGCCGCATCGGCGGATTCGGCTTGGTCGCCGTAGCGAAGCTGACTACTCCATACCCCGACACCGGTGAGTTCCATCGGTCGTCATCCCTCTCGTAGCACTTCCCGCGTAGTCTTCGTACTGCATCGAGTCGTAGAGCCGCACGCCCTTGGCATTCAACCTTGCGAGCGCCTTGGTGAGCCCCGCGGGCATTATCGAGATCAGCTGGGCTCCCCGGGTGAGCGCCCTCACCCCGGCGGCGGAGCCGGGGACCAGGCTCTTGGCCACGGTGCGCGCAAACGCACGGCTGCGACGCACCGGATCGATCATCTGCCGTTCGTAGGCCGCGAACGCCCGCGCGTAGTCCCCGTTGGCTTGCGCGAGTTCACCGGCGAGCACGTAGGCGCCCAGCACCGCGATGCTGGTGCTGCCGCCGACCGCGGGCCCCGGGCAGTACCCGGCGTCGCCCACCAGCGTGACCCGCCCGCGCGACCAGCTGTCCAGCGTCAACTGGGTGATCGAGTCGAAGTAGAACGTCGGTGCGCGGTCGAGCTCCTCGAGCCACCCGTTCACCGTCGCATGCATCCCGGCAAATCCAGCGCGGAGTAACTCCTTCTGCCGCAAGGCATCTCGGTAGTCATATTCGAGTTCTTCCTTGCTGCGAAACATGAACAACACTCGCGCGTCGTCCAATGGTTGCGCGGTGTAGATTCCGGCGAGACGGCCGACGCCGACGTGGACGACCATCTCTTTCTCGCGCGCAAGGGTTTTCGGCGCCGAGAGCACTGCCAGGTACCCGCCGAGGAATTGCGTCCGCCCCGCGTCCTCGCCGAAGACCAGGCGCCGCACGTTCGAGTGCAGCCCGTCGGCGCCGATCACGACGTCATACCTGCGGGGTGGCGCGTGCTCGAAAATTACCCCGCCGTCGGGGGAGATGGCCGTGATCGAGTCGCCGAACAGGTACTCGACCCGGTCGCGGCCGGCGTCGTAGTACGCCTCGCTCAGGTCATCTCGCATGATCTCGACGTGACGATCGGATGCGGCGCCGACAGCCTTGGTGATGTCCACGCGGACGGCCCGCCTCGCGCCCTCCCGATAAATCGTCCCGGTGTCGGTGCCGGTGGCCAGCGCCTCGATTCTCGGCAGCACACCCATCTTCTCCGAGATCTCCATGGCCGGGCGGAACAGATCGACGGCGTGGCCGCCGGTCTTGCGCAATGCGGGCGCGCGCTCGACGACGGTGACGTCGAACCCGTATTGAGTGAGCCAGTACGCGAGCACGGGGCCCGAGATGCTGGCGCCGGAGATCAGAATTTGCATGGCGACCTCCCTGGAGCCTCTCCAGGTTAAGTAATCGCTCATCGTTGCACAGCGCGGCGGGGCTAGAGTGCCTTGCTATGCGTTTCGGTCTCTTCATTCCACAGGGCTGGCGAATGGATTTGGTCGGCATCGAACCCGAAAAACACTGGGCGGTGATGCGGGACCTGGCCACCTACGCCGACGACAGCGCATGGGATTCGCTGTGGGTCTACGACCACTTCCACACCGTGCCGATGCCGACGGGTGAAGCCACCCACGAGGCGTGGTCGCTGATGGCGGCATACGCGGCGAGCACGTCGCGGATCAAGCTCGGCCAGATGTGCACGGCGATGAGCTACCGCAACCCCGTCTATTTGGCCAAGGTGGCCGCGACGGTCGACATCGTCTCCGGAGGCCGGATCCAGATGGGAATCGGCGGCGGCTGGTACGAACACGAATGGCGCGCTTACGGTTACGGCTTTCCGTCGGCCGGGGTGCGGTTGGGTCGGCTGGACGAAGGCGTGCAGATCATGCGCGACGCCTGGCGCGACGGCAAGGTCAGCTTCGACGGGCGGCATTATCAAGTCGACGGTGCCATCCTGGCCCCGAAACCATTGCAGCCCAACGGCATTCCGCTCTGGATCGCCGGCGCTGGCGAGAAGGTGACTCTACGCATAGCCGCGAAATACGCGCAGTACACCAACTTCTCGCCGGAACCCGCGGCCTTCGCCCACAAGTCGGAGGTGCTGGCGCAGCATTGCCGCACGCAGGGCACGGAGTTCGACGCCATCGTGCGCTCGGCGAACTTCACCGCGCTGCTCGGAACGTCCGACGCCGACGTCAAAGACCGGCTGCGGCGAGTGCGCGACCGCATGGTCGACTATGTGCCCGAATCGGCGGCCGACGCGATGCTTGCCGGTGGCAGCGGACCGGATTCGGCGACCGGCACACCGGAGCAGGTGATCGAGCGGATCGCGAAGGTCCGCGACCTCGGCTGTGAGTATGCGATCTGCTATTTCCCGGAGGCGGCGTATGACCGCTCCGGCATCGAGCTTTTCGAGCGCGAAGTCATTCCCGCGCTGAGCTAGACGTCGGAAGTGACGTACCGCGTTTTGACCGGAGGCGAGGCCAGCAGGGGAGGCAGCTCGGTCAGTTTTCCCTCGCCGGCACGAAAGCTGCGATAGGCCTCGTCGTGCTCGACGGTGTCCCAGAGTTCGTAGACGATCCAGTGGGCTTCGTCGTCCTCGTCGACGAGCACATCGGTGCGGAGATTCCCCTCGAACGCCCGGGTGTCGCGCAGCGCCCGGCCCATCACGTCGCGCGCCGCGGGCACCGCTTCCGGATTGAACCTGAGTTCGAGCAGCACCGTGACCGGCATGTCGTCTCCTTTGTTTGCGACCGGGGAGCCCACGATAACTGGCGCCGTAGCGCGGCGAGCCACGCGGCGTGGCGATTGTCCTATCGGCCTCACCGGCCACATGGGTATCAGGAGGAGACCACGACCCAATCTACGGAAGCGATAGCGCGGGCGATATCGCTTTGGGGAGACGCGTGTTGGTCGACCCGCGTCGCCGGCCCGCGACGGGCCCAGCGGATGAGAACGAGATTTCCACTTTTATCGAATGCTGTTGTACCTTTCAGGGAGCGCATTATTGTGTGGCGGACTGCGGATGATCACTGGAGGATTCCTCGATGCAGAAGGCACTCGCCCCTGACATCTCCACCTGGCCCGACGAGAGCCCGCAGCTGATCGGCAGCCGCTGCGGCAGCTGCGGTGCCACCACGTTTCCCGTGCAGCAGTGGTGTCCGCGCTGCAGCGGCGGTGAGATGAGCGAGCTGTTGTTGCCGCGCCGCGGAACGCTGGTGGCGTGGACGACCCAGGGCTTCCCGCCCGGGGCGCCCTACGCCGGCCCGACCGGTGACGATTTCGTGCCGTTCGGTGTGGGCCTGGTCCAGCTCGGCGACGTGATCCGCGTGGAGGGCCGGCTAACCGAGAACGACCCGGCCAAGTTGCAGTTCGGCCAGGAGGTCGAGCTCACCATGGTGCCGTTCACCACCGATGCCGACGGCGACGAGATCGTCACGTTCGCGTTCCAGCCGGTCTAGTGGGAAACAGGAGGAGCCTGAGATGACTAACGACGTGGCCATCATCGGCGTGGGCCTGCATCCATTCGGCAGGCATGACAAGACCGCGATGCAGATGGGCGCCGAGGCCATCCAGTCGGCGCTGAGCGATGCCGGCGTGGACTGGAAGGACATCCAGTTCGGCTTCGGCGGCAGCCACGAGGTGTCCAACCCCGACGCGGTGACGCGGCTGGTCGGGCTCACCGGCATCACGTTCACCAACGTCTTCAACGCCTGCGCCACCGCGGCCAGCGCCATTCAGCAGACTGCCGACACCATTCGCCTGGGCAAGTACGACCTGGGCATCGCCATCGGTCTGGACAAGCATCCGCGCGGCGCCTTCACCGACGACCCCGCCAAGCTGGCGCTGCCGCAGTGGTACGCCCAGAACGGGCAGTTCGTCACCACCAAGTTCTTCGGCATGAAGGCCAACAAGTACATCCACGACCACAACATCTCCCAGGCCACGCTGGCCAAGGTGGCCGCCAAGAATTTCCGCAACGGCGCGTTGAACCCGAATGCCTTCCGCCGCAAGGCGATTCCCGAGGACGAGATTCTCAATTCGACGGTGCTGAACTACCCGTTGACGCAGTACATGTTCTGCGCGCCCGACGAGGGCGCCGCCGCGGTGATCATGTGCCGCGCCGACATGGCCCACAAGTTCACCGACAAGCCGGTGTACGTGCGAGCCTGCGAGATCCGCACCCGCCGGTACGGCGCGTATGAGGTGCACGCCACGTCGGCGCCGTTGGACGAGGATGCGTCGCCGACGGTGTATGCGGCCAAGGCCGCCTACGACGCCGCCGGCATCGGGCCTGAGGATGTCGACATCGCCCAGCTGCAGGACACCGACGCCGGTGCCGAGGTGATCCACATGGCCGAGACGGGGCTATGCGCCGACGGTGAGCAGGAGAAGCTGGTGGCCGACGGCGCCACCGAGATCCACGGCTCGATCCCGGTCAACACCGACGGCGGGCTGATCGCCAACGGTGAGCCGATCGGCGCGTCGGGGCTGCGGCAGATGCACGAGCTGGTGCGTCAGCTGCGCGGCGAGGCGGGCGAGCGCCAGGTGCCCGGCAATCCGCGCGTCGGCCTGGCCCAGGTGTACGGCGCGCCGGGCACCGCGTCGGCGACCATCCTGTCGCTCTAAATCGCCGGGCCTGAAACTGGTGAATGTCGAGCGTCAGAGGAAACTTCCGCCGCCGTTCACCGCTAGTGTCTGCCCGGTGAGGAAACCGTTGCCGATCATCATGAGGACCGCCTGACCGATCTCGTCGGGTGTGCCGATGCGGCCGACCGGCAGACGGTCCGCGACACCCGATTCCTTCAGCGGCACAGCCATTTCTGTGTCGATTAGTCCGGGCGCTATGGCATTGACGGTGATCCCATCGGCGGCAAGGCGCGCCGCATAGCCGCGGGTGAGGCCCTCCAGACCCGCCTTGGACGCGTTGTAATGCACACCGATGTTTCCCGCGCCGCGAGCGGCGACGGACGAGACGTTCACGATCCGTCCCCAGCCTCGCTGCCGCATCCCCTGGACTACCGCCTGGATGCACAGGAACGCCGACTTCAAATTGACCGTCAGCGTCTGGTCGAAGTCCTCTTCGGTGATGTCGTCCACACCGCGGATGGTGGCGATACCGGCGTTGTTCACCAGCACGTCGATGGGACCGAGCTCCGATCCGACCTGCCCGGCCATCGCCTCCACTTCCGACCGCATGGCCACGTCCGCCCGCACCGAGATCGCCCTGCCTCCGGCCCGTTCGATCTCGGCAACCGTTGCGGCTGCCTCGTCCTGCCGATTGCGGTAGTTGACGGCAACCGCCGCCCCAGCCCGGGCCAGTGCCTGCGCGATGCCCCGACCGATTCCCCGGGATCCGCCGGTGACCAAAGCGACACGGTTGCTGAGCGCGATACGTTCGTCCATGACACCGAAGGTAAGCCTTGCAGTGCGCGGTCGGCCAGGCGTCCCGGCGTATCCGCCGTCGGTGTTTTCGCAGTGCGTACACGTTCAGCGCAGCGAATGCTACCGGTTCACAACCCTAAATCGCCGGGCCCAGTAGGTCGTCCGCGTCGCGGATGATGTAGCCGTAGCCCTGCTCTGCCAAGAAGCGCTGCCGGTGTGCGGCGTACTCGGCGTCCAGGCTGTCGCGCGCGACCACGGAATAGAACATGGCGCCACCGCCATCGTGCTTGGGTCGCAGCAATCGGCCCAGCCGCTGGGCTTCCTCTTGGCGGGAGCCGAAGGTTCCCGAAACCTGTACCGCCACAGAGGCTTCGGGCAAGTCGATGGAAAAGTTGGCGACCTTGGACACCACCAGCGTGGGCACCTCGCCACGGCGGAACGCATCGAACAGCTCCTCGCGCTCGCGGGTCCTCGTCGACCCCTGGATGACCGGAGCGTTCAGCTCGGCCCCAAGCTCGTCCAGTTGATCGAGGTAGGCGCCGATCACCAGGGTCTGCTCGTCGGGGTGCTTTTCCAGAATCGATTTGACCACAGCGATTTTGGTGTGCACCGTCGAGCACAACCGGTAGCGTTCCTCGGGTTCGGCGGTGGCGTACATCATTCGCTCGTTGTCGGTCATGGTGACGCGCACTTCGACACACTCCGCCGGCGCGATCCAGCCCTGCGCCTCGATGTCCTTCCACGGCGCGTCATAGCGTTTCGGGCCGATCAGGGAGAAGACGTCGCCCTCGCGGCCGTCCTCGCGGATCAACGTGGCGGTCAGGCCCAGCCGCCGCTTGGACTGCAGATCGGCGGTCATCCGGAACACCGGTGCCGGCAACAGATGCACCTCGTCGTAGATGATCAGTCCCCAGTCACGGCTGTCGAAGAGCTCGAGATGGCGGTATTCGCCCTTGGTGCGGCGGGTGATCATCTGATACGTCGAGATGGTGACGGGCCGGATTTCCTTGCGTTCCCCGGAGTATTCGCCGATCTCGTCCTCGGTGAGCGAGGTGCGCGCCACCAGTTCCCGTTTCCATTGCCGGGCGGCGACGATGTTGGTGACCAGGATGAGCGTCGTCGCACTGGCTTTCGCCATCGCGGCCGCGCCGACCAGCGTCTTGCCGGCACCGCAGGGTAGTACGACTACGCCGGAACCGCCGGACCAGAACGAGTCCGCGGCCATCTGCTGGTAGTCGCGCAGGTGCCAGTCGTCCTGGTGGAGGCTGATCGGATGCGCCTCGCCGTCGACGTAGCCGGCGAGATCTTCCGCGGGCCAACCGATCTTGAGCAGCATCTGCTTGACCCGGCCGCGCTCGCTGCCGTGGACGACGACGGTGTCGTCATCGATGCGCGCGCCGAGCATAGGTGCGATCTTCTTGTTGCGGAGCACTTCCTCGAGCACCGCGCGGTCAAGGCTGACCAGGGTCAGGCCGTGGGCGGGGTTCTTGACCAATTGCAGCCGGCCGTAGCGGGCCATGGTGTCGACGATGTCGACCAGCAGTGGCTGGGGCACCGCGTAGCGCGAGTAGCTGACCAGCGCGTCGACGACCTGCTCGGCGTCGTGGCCGGCCGCGCGGGCGTTCCACAGCGCCAGTGGCGTGATGCGGTAAGTGTGCACGTGCTCGGGCGCCCGCTCCAGCTCGGCGAACGGCGCGATAGCGGCACGCGCGGCCCCGGCCAGCTCGTGGTCCACCTCGAGCAGCACCGTCTTGTCGGACTGCACGATCAACGGCCCGTCAGTCATAGAACCCATTATTCAGTCGCCTGCCGACACCACCGACGTGATGCGGTGAACGGCGAAGTCCCGCAGCCGCCCGGAGGCCGAGTCGAAGGCCACCAGCTGCCCGCCGCGGACGGTGATCGGCGACACCACTCGCTGGGTGGCGACGCCCGCGGCGTCGAGGTAGCCGATCACCAGCGTGTCCTGATCCCTCGCCGCGCGCTGCAACAGCGACATCGTGACCGCGGGATCGACGCGGATGTTGCCGAACGGCGCGGCGGTCACCTTGCGCAGCACCGAGACGACCGCGTTCAGCGTCTCGCCGCTGGGGCGCGGCGGTGGGCGATAGGGGCGACGGTGCTGCGGCGTGGGCACCCGGGCCCCGCGGGGTCGCACGTCGACGATGGCGCCGGAGGAATCTTCGGCCGCCGGGGCGAAACCCGCGGACCGGAGGGCACCGAGCACGTCGGCGATCGGTGCGGGCGACACGGCCACCGTCGGGGCGAGGGCACGCAGCTGTAGATCGTCGACGGCCGCTACGGCCTGGGCCAGCAGGGCTGGGTCTTCACAGCGCACGAACGACGCGGCCATGCCGATTCGAAGCTGCCCGTGTCTGCGCGCAACATCGTCGATGAGGTATGTGAGTCCTTGTGGCACTGCCGTTTTGGAGTGCCTGGCGAAGAACGCGTGCATCTGGTCGCGGGTTTTGCCGATGTCGAGCGCGTGCCGGATCGATTGCTCGCTGATCCGGTACACCATCGCCGCGCCGGCCGATTCGACGGTGGCAACGGCCGCCAGTTCCTCGGCGAGATCGCGTTGCAGCGGTCCGGGCACCACGACGGTCAGGTCGGCCTGTACGAAAAAGTGGTCGATCGGCTTGGGCAGCGCCAGCGTCATCGCATCGATCGCGACGGCCGGATCGACGGCTTCGTCGAGCAGCGCGCGGGCGGGGGTGCTGATCGCCCCACGACCGATCAGGCCCAGCGCATGGCCTTCGTTCAGCAGGTCGGCGACCGGTCCGGGCTGCAGGCGTCTCGCCCAGCGCGGGCGCCGCCAGATCAGCGCCCCCGACGCCGCCGCGGCGTCGACGCCGGCACCGTGGGGCAGCTCGGAGAGCATTCCCAGCAACAGCCGGCGATCCAATGGGGCAGCCGTCGAGTACAGCGAATCCGTCAGGGCGCCATACGGTTTCGCGTCCGGGCCGCGGGTGCCGATCAACGCCGGCCGCCCCGGCAGGTCGAGCCATGTGCTGGCCAGCAGGTGCCAGCGCTCAGCGGTGGACATCGCGCTGAACCGGTTGGTGGCCACCGTCGGCGCCCAATAGGGGCCGTCGCCCTGGGCGGGCTCCGGATCGGGCATTCCGCTCGCGATCAATCCGGCCGCGGCCGCGACTTCCAAGATCAGGCCCAATCGCGTCTCGTCGATGCCGGTCGTCTTGGCCAGGCGTTTGACGTCGCGGACTCCCATTCCGCCGCTGCGCAGCTCGGGAACCGGTGTGCTACCGAGGTTTTCGAGCAGCACGTCGAGCTCGCGCAGCAGGTCGATGAGGGCCCCGGCCGCCGCCGCATCGGCGTCCTCGGGCGTGGTCGTCGACACCACCGGGTCCGGGGCGGTCAGATGCATCGGGCCGGGCTGCTCGCCGCGGAGCACCTGTCCGACGTGGCGGGGCAGGATCACCGTCTCGGCATCGATTCGGCGCAGCAGTCCCTTCGCCAACAGCTGCGGCACCGGGCGATCCGCTGGAGCGCCGGGCGCGGCGTCGCGGGTGCGCCCCATCGGAGACCCCTGCAGCAGTTTCTCCAGCACCTCCAGCTGTGCTTTGTCGAGCCCGGCGATGAGGCCGGCAATCTCGTCGCCGGTGCGCGCGGTGTCCTCGAGCGTCACCTGGCCCGCGTGCCACGGCAATGCCGTGCCCGCGTCGGGGGCCACCCGGACGGCGGCGTCGCCCCACACCAGGGCGCGCTGCCGGAGATCGTCGAGTGCGCCCATCACGTCGGCTTCCGGAGCGCGGTCGCCGATCAGCGCCAGCAGCTTTGCAATCGGCACGGGTGCCGTCTCGGCCTGCAGCACCAGCAGGGCGTCGAGCACGGCCAGCCGCAGGAAGTCGAGCTCGTCGGTGGCAGCCTTGACCGACTGCCGGGCCACGGCGCGCGCCGCCAGCGCGGCGATGCTGCCGGGTGGCGGCTGGGCGAGGTCCGGCCGTAGTTCCAGCAGTCGGATGAGCCGCTCGTCGGACAAGTCGGCCAGCCAGGACCCCAGCGGGATGTCCGGGGTGTTGTCGGTCATTGCTGACCAGCGTAAAGCAGCGGCCGGACCCCCGCGGCGACGGCGAGGACGCCGGAATCGGGTGCCCGCGGGCTTGCGTCACGCCCGCCGGTGCGACCTGTCAGAATGGACCGCGTGGCTGACATTGCTGAGGACAACGCGGGCAAGACCCGGTACGTCGACAACGGCTGGCCGACGACGGACCCGGATGACCACGCGGTGAGCGAACTGGCAACCGATCGGACGGGCGCGTTGTCCCCTTTCGGTGACCTGACGTTCCCGCTGCCCTCCGACGACCTGCCGTACGTTCACCCGGTCACCGTCGTCAACCGGTAGCCCGCCAGCATGGCTGCGGCATCCGGGGCATCCCGACCGGGCTCGCTCTCGCACCTGGATGAGCGGGGGGCGGCGCACATGGTCGATGTCACCGAGAAGGGCGCGACCAAGCGCACCGCCGTGGCCGCGGGTGTGTTGCGGACCTCGGCGCAAGTCGTGTCGCTGATCTCGACCGGCGGCCTTCCCAAGGGTGATGCGCTGGCCACCGCGCGGGTGGCGGGCATTCTGGCAGCAAAGCGAACCAGCGACCTGATTCCGCTGTGCCACCAGCTCGCGCTAACGGGCGTCGACGTGGATTTCACCGTCGGTGAGTCCGACATCGAGATCACGGCGACGGTGCGCAGCACCGACCGTACCGGTGTCGAGATGGAGGCGCTGACCGCGGTGAGTGTGGCCGGGCTTACGCTCTACGACATGATCAAAGCGGTTGACCCGTCCGCTCGCATCGACGACATTCGGGTCCTCCGCAAAGAGGGCGGCAAAAGCGGAAATTGGACACGATGATGGGCGCGCGATCCGCACGAGTGATCATTGCTTCGACCCGAGCCTCGGCCGGTGCGTACGACGATCGGTGCGGGCCGATCATTGCCGAATGGCTTGGGGAACACGGGTTTTCGTCTGCGGAACCGGAGGTCGTCGCCGACGGCAACCCGGTCGGTGATGCGCTGCGCGCCGCGGTGGATGATGGCGTCGACGTCATCATCACCTCGGGTGGCACCGGCATCTCACCCAGCGATTCCACCCCGGACCAGACCGTGGCCGTGCTGGACTACATGATCCCCGGATTGGCTGACGCCATCCGCCGCTCCGGGCTGCCGAAAGTGCCGACGTCGATGCTGTCGCGCGGAGTGTGCGGCGTGGCGGGCCGCACGCTGATCGTCAACCTGCCCGGCTCGCCCGGCGGGGTGAAAGACGGCCTCGGCGTGCTCGCCGATGTTCTCGACCACGCCCTCGACCAGCTCGCAGGCAAAGATCACGAGCGATGACGCTCGTCGTGCGCGCCGCCATGACCGAGCAACCCATCTGTCTGGTCGAGCATGAAGAGCTGGTGGGCCACCAGTCGGCGGGGGCCATCGTCGGGTTCGTCGGGATGATTCGCGACCACGACGGTGGACGCAGGGTGGTGCGGCTGGAGTATTCCGCGCACCCGTCGGCCGCGGAGGTCATCGCCGAGGTGGTGGCGGAGGTCGCCGAGCAGTCCAGCGGTGTGCGCGCCGTCGCGGCCAGCCACCGGATCGGCGCGCTGCACATCGGCGAGGCGGCGTTGGTGGCCGCGGTCGCCGCCGACCACCGGCAGGCGGCGTTTGCGACCTGCGCCCAACTGGTGGACACCATCAAGGCGCGGCTACCGGTGTGGAAGCACCAGTTCTTCGACGACGGAACCGACGAATGGGTCGGCTCCGCCTAGATCGAAGGGCCTAGACCCTCAGCGAGTCCCGGGCGGCTGCGCGATCGCGTCCAGCGCGTCGTTGCCGTGGATGTCGTGGCCCTGGATCGCTTGCCACAGCTGCCTGGTGTAGCCGACTTGCGAGACGTGTTGCGGGTCAACGGAAGCGGTGTTGAGGTCACCTGGCGCCGGCGGCGCGGGTGGCACCGCATCGGCCGGAGGCGCGGGCGGTAGCGCGTCGGCCGGGGGTGCCGGCGGTAGCGCGTCGGCCGGGGGTGCCGGCGGTAGCGCGTCGGCGGGAGGCGCGGGCGGCGCCAGGTCCGCGGGAGGCGCCGG
>NZ_MBET01000100.1:0-91545 GCF_001954215.1 Mycobacterium sp. IS-2888 | reverse complement strand
GTGGTGCTGCCGCCGGGCGAATCCCGATCGATCACAATCGGATTCGCCACCACCGAGGTTGGGACCGTCGGCGCCACCTCCAGCGCCGCGGCACGCGCTTCTTCCGACAACAGGATCACGTGGTCCGCGCGGTTCAGCGTGGCGCCGACGAAGCGAGGGTGCGAGCGGGCGAACTCGGGAAAATCGGAGCCGTGGATGGTGATGATCACCCGGAAACCCCGGGCCCTCGCCAGCCGGATCAACGATCCTTCGCGCAACCACGCTCCGCCGTTCGAGATGTGGAAGTGCACGAGGGCCGCGCGGGGGGCCCGGGCCAGTGCCAGCCCGGCACGCGCCGTGAGAACGAGGCTCTTCGAGTGGCGCCGCCCGTTCCACGTCGACAGGACGCGGATGTCGTCCGCGCCGATGTTGTTGTCGCGGATGACCCGGATGACCGACTGCGTCCCACCGAAGCTGTACATGTCCGGCCCCACGTGAATGACCGCGATCATCGTCGCCCGGCTAGGTCCCACAGCAAATCGACCACACGGTCAACATAGATCAGCTTGTCAGCCGCGGTCGGCCGAAACGGTGGCAAACTCACCGCTTTTAACCGGCCCGTGACCGAAATCGGGCTGGCCCTCGTCCTGGCCCCTGTCTCGCAGGCCGGCAAAGGCCATCGCCGCGCCCAGGGCGAGACCGAGGGCCAGGGCGTCCATCGGCATCTCCGGCAACGGCCACACCGCGGAGATCGCGAGCAGGCCGGCGCCGACCGCCGCGCTGATCTTGCCCGGCACCGACGCACAGCGGAACGCCCGGACGACCGGTGTGAGCGCGAACCACGCGAAAACCGCCATGCCCACCGCCCCGGCTTTGGCCAGCCACCACTGGTAGAAGAGGTGCGAGTAGGTGGGGCCCAGCTTCCAGGCGAAGGCATTGGGGTCGTTCCCGGACGGCAATTGGTAGGCGTAGCCCAGACCGTGGCCGAACACCGGCGCCTGCGCGATGGCCTGGTTGAGCCGGGCGACTTCCCGCAGCCGGTCCAGCGTCGACTCGTCCACGGCGAGAGCACTTTTCGTAACCCCGCCAAGCACCCGCTGGTTGAACGCGGTGAACTGATCGCTGAGCCACGCGCCGGCCTCCGAATGCTGCAGCAGGAACAGCGATCCGGGCACCGTCACCGCGAAGATCGCCGTACTGACCGCGGCGACGGTCGCCGTCCGGCGCAGTGCCGCCCAGCCGAAGCTGGCGAGGAAGGCGACGGCGGCGGCCACCGCGACGGCGATCAGCGTGTTGCGGGCGAAGGACAGCAGCGAAATCACCAACGCGGGCGGCCCCAGCGCGAAGAACATGGCGGGCCGCACCCGGCCGATGATCGCCGCGGCGATCAGGGCGCTCAGCACCGCGGTGGCCGGCGTCTGGGTGGACAGCACGATGCGCAGCGCCTGCCCGGCGCCCGTCGTCCCCTCCAGGCTTTCCGCCCGGCCGGCCAGCCGGATGGCATGCAACGAACTCACGATGGCCATGCCCGCCGAAAACCACAGGATCACGATTATGACGCGGATCGTCCATTTGAGGTAGCCGCCGTAGACGATCAACAACGCCAGCACGAAGCCGACGACCATTTCGAGCAGGGTCGTCGATTCGCGCACCACCATTTCGGCGTCATGTCTCATCTCGAATCCGACGGCGGTGAAGATGAGCACGGCCGTGGTGAATATCAGCGGCAGCCGAAAATCGGCGAACCGCAGCCGCACGATCGGGAGCAGGTAGCAGATCGCGAGCACCGCGGTCACCTGGTACGCGTAGATCGCCACCGGCCCGATCACCTTGCCGACGTGCAACCCTTCGGGCAGCGCCGCGAACGCCCCGAAGAGCGTGACCCCCACCATCCCTTCCGGCTTCACCCAGTACACGACCAGACAGAACAACGCGGCGATCAGCAGTACGCCCTCGGTGGTTCGGCGCACCGAGAGCACGCCGAAGACAAAGCAGCCAAACACGAACAGCGCCAGCAGAATTCCGTCGATCACCAGGCGAGGCCGGCCCGGCAGGTAGGGGATCACGCCGGCCTGCTGACCTTCGCCCGGTAGCTGCGGGCGGCGGCCCTGCTGTGCACGGATGGCCGGGCGTCGGTCAGCACGGTGCCGACTATCTGGGCGCCGGCCGCGCGCAAGGCGGTTAACGCGTCTTTGAGTTCGTCGAAGGTGGTTCGCTTTGCCCGGACGACCAAGACCGTGGCCTGAACGGCGCCGGCCAGTAGAGCGGTGTCGGCCGTCGCCAGCACGGGCGGCCCGTCGACCACTGTCAGGTCGAAACGTGACGACAGGTTCTTCAGCACGTTGTCGATCACTTCCGGCGGGTAGGCGCTGCAGGGCGAGGTCTCGCGGCGCTGCGACCGCGATCCGAGCAGGAACAGCCTCGAAATCGGGGTCGGCTTCACGGCTTCCGTGGCGATTTCCGGGCTGGCCAGGGCGTGGCTCAGGCCCTCGCCCGATTCGACTTTCAGCAACCCGGCAATCACGGGGCGGCGGGTGTCGCCTTCGACGATGAGTATGTCCTGCCCGAGTTCGGCCAGTGCCCGCGACAGGTTGAGCACCGTGGTCGTGGTTCCCTCGCCGCCGAACGGCGCGGCCACCAGCACGCGGCGGGCCTCGGGTCCCATCGCCCTGCGCAGCCTTGCGATGAAGCCGCGCACGGCGTCGTCGAATGCGATGTCGGTGCCGAACCGCGGTGCGCTGCCACGCTTTCCGGGCAGTTCGGCCAGGGTCGGCAGGCCCGAAAGTTCTTCGAGCTTTTCGCGGGTGCGCACGGTGCGATCGCTGGCCTCGCGGGTCAGCGCTACCGCGATGGCCAGGAGCAGCCCGGCGGTGAACCCCATCACCGTGTTGCGCACCGGCGACGGCGTGATCGGACCGTCGGGCACCCGTGGCGCCTCCACCACCCTCGCCCTTGCCACCGGCGTTCCTTTGGCCATCGGCTGTTGCGGCGCAGGCACTTCCGTCGGCTGGCCCGGAGCCGGGGTGGGCTCGCCCGCCTCGGGTCGCGTGCCGACGGCTACCGGCCCGCTCGGCCCCGGATTCACGCCGAGCGTCCCGACGATCGCGGCGAATTGATCGGCCATCGCGCCCGCGAGCGCCGCGGAACGCGTCGCATCGGTGTCTTTGACGCTGATCGTGAACAGCATCGATTTCGCGGTGTATTTCACCTGGGTTTGGTTCACCAGTGCATCGGGGCTGATGGGGACCTGGAGCTGAGCCACCGCGCGCTCCGCCACCGTTCGTCCGCCGGCGATCTGGGCGTACGACGACAGCCGTTCCTGAGCCGTCAGCGTGCCGTTGTACAACTCGGTCAGGTCGGTAGCGCCGGAAAACGAGATGAGGACCGTGGCCGACGACTGATAGTGCTTGGTCTGAAACGCCGTCAGGGCCGCAGCGCCGATCGTGCACGCCAGCAGCGCGCCCACGAACAGTTTCCAGTGCGCGAACATGACCCGGATAAAGGTGCGGAAATCCATCCACTAAACCTCTCTGAGCCGACGCCACGCGAATAGCATCGATTCCGTTTACTGCTCACCCGCCGCGCAAAGTTTCGCACATTATGCAGCATCGTCATGCGGCATCGTCAGAATCGCTATTAGCGGTGTCCAGCCTCCTTTGTTTCAGCGTTCGGGCGTGACCGCATCGCGCGGTATGTCGAGCGTCGCGATCGGATACCAGCCCGATTCGTCCCGGTCGTCGCGGGCCATCCGCATCGGCGGGTAGTTCACCACGTGCGACGCGAGCGGCTTGTGCTGCTGCCATTCCGCGGCGGCACGCAGCGTGTAGCGCCCCGGCGCCAGGCCGGACATGTCGATGTGAACGGCCTCGGTTGACGACGCCGGCACCGGTTCCTTGCCGGGGTTGTCGCCGGTCTGCCCCTGGCCAAGAGCCTTGAGGTTGACCGTTGCCGGCAGGGTCCGAACGACCGCCCCCGAGAAATCCACCAGCCGGTAGCCGGGCACCCAGTTCTCGGTCGCGGCCGCCGAGCCGTAGTTGGTCCACACCGCCGAGACGGTCGCCACCTTGCCCTGCGTCGATTGCGAGCCGGGCCGCGCCTCGACCGAATACCGGTAGCCGGCGGCCACGTTGGCCTGGGCCCACAGCAGGTACAGCGCCGGGTTCATCGAGGTGCTGGAGTCCCGATCCGGGAAGTTGAAACTCGACGTCATCGACACGCGATAGCGGACGACGTCGTGCAGGCCCTTCTCGTAATAGGACCGCGGATCGGTGCCGGCCGGCAGCTGGCACCACTCGGTGATTACCAGCGCCGAGGCCAGCCGGTCCCTGATTGCGCCGACGAGCGGATCCTTCGACTCCACGTAATGCGACTTGTCCGACTCGGCCCACACCGGCAACGGCGCGAACACGCCCAGGCAATCCGAGCGGATGCCCACCGGCGCCGACAGTTTCTTGGTGACATCGTCGGCGAGTAACTGGCGCACGATTTCCGGGTTGAGCGCGGTCGTGACCAGTTGCGTGCGGGGGAACGCGGCGACGTTCGCCGCGACGAGCTGCCCGATGGCCGCTTTCGTGATGCTCTGGTCGCGAAACTGGCTGTAATAGCCCAGCCGCGCCTCGCTGTCTTCGGGGGACGCACCGGGTGCGCCCAGCTTGTCTCGCAGATACGCGATGTGGTTCTCGCTGAAATCCCCGTAGCCGGAGAACTCGAAAACGCTGAGCCGCTCGTCGCCGTCGTAGCGCCGGCCCAGCGCGGCCAGCAGCTGGCCGAACGCCTCCAGGTAGTTCGGGTCGTTCCAGTTGGGCACGACCTGTGTCACCCCGGGCGTCCACCAATAACGTTCGGGCCCCGTATAGCTGGTGGTCGCCGATCGCATCCAGTCGGGCACCGCGATGTTGGTGTTGTTCGGATAGGTGGCGTCGCAACAGGAGTTGTAGGCGTACACGCGCAGCGTCAGCCGCATGTTGCGCCCGGCCAGCTTCGCCAGCGCGTCGTCGATCGCGCTGAAATCGAACTTGCGGTCGTCCGGCGCGTCGGGGGGCAGCGTGCGCGGATCGGTGGGTTGCAACTGCCGCCACGACACCCGCTGACTCGCGTCGTACGACGCGGGCCACGCCGGATAGTGCTGCGCCGTATTGCTTTGCGGGAAAAGCGGCATCAAGAGGTCCTCGTACTGACCGCGCAGCGGGTTGGGGATCTCCTGCTCGGTCAACGGGATGGCCGGACTGGCGATCGGGATCAGCGGCTCGGGGTTACTGCGGCTGCTACACCCGCTGAGGGCCAGTGCCGCGCACACGGCAATGGCCGCCGTGCGCTTCCCCAGTATTCGGATCATCGTTGCGATGCTAGATCGCGCCCGGCGAATCATTGGCCATTCGTTGAAGAGTCGCGCGGAATATCTAGTGTCGCAATCGGATACATGCCCGATCCGTCGCGGCCGTCGCGGGCCAGCGCCATGGGGGCGTAGTTCACCACGTGTGAGGCGCCCGGCTTGTGCTGTTGCCAGTCAACGGATGCGCGCAGCGTGTAATGTCCCGGCGCCAAGCCCGTCAGGTCGACGTGAACCGACTCGGTCGCCGGGGCGGGGACCGGCTCCTCGCGCGATTGGCTGGAGTCGTCGTGAGCCAGCGTCTTGAGGTTCACCGTCGCCGGCACGGTCCGGACCACAGCTCCCGAGAAATCGACCAGCTTGTAGCCGGGCGTCCACTGTTCGGTCGCGGCCGCGGAGCCGTAGTTGGTCCAGACGACGGAAATGCTCGCCACCTTGCCCTGGATCGACTGCGAGCCCGGGCGCGCCTCGACCGAATACTGATAGCCGGCCGACGCATTGGCCTTGGCCCAGAGCACATACAAGTTCGCGTCCATCGCCGAAGTCGCGTCCCGGTCCGGGAATTTGGCGCTCGACGTCATCGACACGTGGTATCGGATGACGTCGTGCAGTCCCTTCTCGTAGTAGGCCCGCGGGTCGGCGCCGCTCGGTAGCTGGCACCATTCGCTGATCACCAGCGCCGAGGTCAGCCGCTGCTTGATCGCGTTGACCACCGCATCGTTGGTGCGCACATAGTGAGAGTCGTTGGACTCGGCCCAGGCCGGCAGCGGGTCCTGGACGCCGAGGCAATCCGAACGGATGCCCACCGGCGCGGACAGTTTCTTGGTGACGTCGTCGGCGAGCAGCTCGCGAACGATCTCCGGGTTCTGCGGGGTGACGACCAATTGCGTGTGGGGGAACGCGTCGACGTTCGCCGCCACGAGCCGCCGAATCGATGCGTTGGTGATGCTCTGATCACGAAACTGGCTGTAGTACCCCAGCATCGCCACGCTGTCGTCGGGCGACGGGCCTGGAGCTCCCAGCGCGTCGCGCAGATAGGCGACGTCGTTGCCGCTGGAATCCCCGTAGCCGGAAAACTCGAAAACGCTGAGCCTTTCGTCGCCGTCGTAGCGCCGGCCCAGCGCGGCCAGCAGTTGGGAGAAGCCGTCGAGGTAATCGAGGTTGTTCCAGTTCGGCACCACCTGCGTCACCCCCGCCGCGGAACCGTTCGGCGGCCCGGAATAGGTGGTGGCCGCCGGGCGCATCCAGTCGGGGATCGCGATGTTGGGGTTGCCCGAGTCGTTGCAGCACGAGCTGTACGCGTACGCGCGCAGAGTCATCCGCATGTTTCGGCTGGCCAGCTTCGTCAGCGCGTCGTCGATCGCGCTGAAATCGAACTTGCGATCGTCGGGCGCGTCGGGGGGCAGGGTGTGCGGATCGGTGGGCTGCAATTGCCGCCACGACACCCGCAGGCTCGCGTCATACGACGCGGGCCACGCCGGATAGCGCTGCTGGGCCGGATTACCCTGCGGGAAAAGGGGATTCAGTAGATCCTCGTACTGCCCGCGCAGCGGATTAGAAATCTCTTGGACGGTCGGCGGTATGGCCGGGCTGACCATCGCGGAAAGCGGTCCGGGGTCGTTGTGCCCGCCGCATCCGTCCAGCACCAGTGCGATTGTGCAGACGACAGCGGCCAGCACGCTTTTCTTCGATGGACGAAACATCGGAATGTCAGATCACGCCCAACGACAACGAATCGCGGTCGGCGAGGAACGGCATCGGCAACCAGCGCGCGGACAGCAACGCTTCCACCGCGTCACCCGGCACGGGCCGCGACAACAAGAATCCCTGGGCGCGGTGGCATCCGTGCTGCATCAATGTCAGTGCGGCGGCGGGTGTCTCGACTCCCTCGGCGACGACCTGCAGGCCGAAGGCCTCGGCCAGCCCGATGATCGCCCGAACGATGGCGAGGTCACCGGCGTTGGTGCCCAACTCGCGGACGAACGCGGTATCGATCTTGAGGATGTCGACCGGCAGGGACTTCAGGTGCGAGAGAACGGCATACCCGGTCCCGAAGTCGTCGATGGCGATCTGGACCCCGACCTCCTTGAGCTGCGTCAGCGTCTTGCGAGTGGTCTCGATGTCGTGCACCACGGCCCGCTCGGTGATCTCCAGGCAGAGCGATCCGCCGTCGATGCCGAACTCCTCGATGGTGTCGGCGACGCTGCGGACGAAACCGCGGGTGATCAGTTGAACGGGTGACACGTTGATGCGCAGCACGGCGCTCTGCCCGACACCGTTGGCGCGCCAGCGGCTGAATTCCGCGCAGGCGCTTCGCATTACCCACTGGCCCAGCTCGGCCGCGAGATTCGTCGTCTCTGCCACCCCGATGAACGAGTCCGGCAGCAGCAACCCCCAGATCGGGTGGCGCCAGCGGACCAGCGCCTCGGCGGCCACGATGGCCCCCGTCCACAGGTCGACCTCGGGCAGGTAGTGCAGCAGCAGCGCCTCGCTGTCGATGTCCCCGCGCAGGTGTAGCTCGATGTCGTTGCGGAAGGCGCTTTTCAGCGACATGTCATCCGTCGACACCGCGACCTGGTTACCGCCCGCGCGCTTGGCGGTCAGCACGGCCTCGTCGGCGCGGCGCAGCAGGTCGGCGCTGTTATCGCGGCCCGGCATGCCCACCGCCAGCCCGATGCTGACCGTGCGGGTGATCATGTATCCCCCGACGGCCATGCGTTCGTGCAGCATCGCGCCGATGCGACGCGCGAACGACTCCGCGGTTCCGGTCGACATCGGCTGGTCGGGGATGACGACGAACTCGTCGCCGCCCAACCGGGCGATCAAGCTCTGACTTCCCGCGCATACCCGGATGCGTTGCGCGAAGACCTTGATGAACCAGTCGCCCGCGGCGTGGCCCAGGTAGTCGTTGATCGGCTTCAACCGGTCGAGGTCGAAATACAGGACCGCGACGGGCCCCGGACTGCCCGCGGCCAGCCTCTCCGACAGATGCGCCACCAGCGCCCGGCGGTTGTACAGGCCGGTCAGGTCGTCGTGCTCGGCGAGGTAGCGCAGCTTTTCTTCCGCCGCGATGCGGGCCTGAAGCTGCGCAAAGAGGGCGGCGACGGCCTCGAGCGTGTTGAGCTCCTCCGGCCTCCACTTCCGGCTGCCGTATTTGACGAAGCCGAGCACGCCGGTGACCGCATCGCCCGAGACGAGCGGGGCCGCCGCCACCGAGGGCGAGGGGCGTCCCTTGGCTCCGCCGAGCCAGCGGTGCAGGGAATGGCCGCTCTGATCGTCCGGTATCACCACCGGTTTCCTGCTGCGCTCGCATTCCGCGAGCACCGGGTCGGCGCTGGTGAAGTGGACAACGGCCATCGGATCCGGGTGCGGAACGTCGGTGCGCGGCGGCCATTCCGCCACCAGGACCGAGGCCCGGACGTCCTGGTCGTGGTGGCGCAGGAAACTGCTGTCCATGTCGAACTGCTCGACGAGCTGCGCGAGTATCTGTTCGCTGATTTGAGTCGCGGTGGAACTCGTGGCCTGCATCAGCTGGGTGGCTACGGAAGTGACGACGAGATCGAGACTGCGCGGCACGGGCTCCTCCGACGTCGGGCAAATGTCCCGTCTGGGCGGCTGGCCCAATCAGTATCGCGAAGCGTAACACGGGCCGCACCGACCGAGCGGGGCTTGCGATGGGCCTGTACCTGGAGTTTTCGGTTCGATCCGGCGAGTGAAACAGCTCACAGTCCGGCCCGATCTGTCACACCCGGACCGGCCGCGGTGTCTCAAGGGCACGCGTCCCGTGAGAATAGGAGACAGAAATGAGCGAGGTCGCCGCCCCAAGAACCCATGTCGTCGTCGTCGGCGGCGGGTACGCCGGAACCGTGGCCGCCAACCGGCTGCGGCAGCGTCCGGACGTCGATATCACCCTGGTCAACTCCCGTCCCGTCTTCGTCGAACGGATTCGCTTGCACCAGTTGGTCGCCGACACCGGCGCCGCGACGGCAGAGTTCGGCGAGCTGCTGGGCGACTCCATCCGCCTGGTCGTCGACACCGTCGACCGCATCGCGTTCGCCGACCGGCGGGTGCTGCTCGCCTCGGGCGCCGAGCTGACCTACGACTACCTGATCTATGCCGTCGGCAGTACCGGCGCAATGCCATCGACGGTGCCCGGCGCCGCCGAATTCGCCTACGCCATCGCCGACCTGGAAAGCGCGCAGCGGCTGCGTTACGCCCTCGCCGACCTGCCGCCGGACGCCCCGGTCACCGTGATCGGCGCCGGATTGACCGGCATCGAGACGGCTTCCGAGCTGGGCGCGCGGGGGCGCCCGGTGACCCTGGTCTGCGGTGGGGCGCTCGGACCGTCGCTGAGCGAGCGGGGTCGGCGTTCGGTGGCCAAGCGACTGCGCAAGCTCGGCGTGAACGTCCTGGAGTTCGTCGCCGCGACCCAGGTCCGTTGGGACGCGGTGGTGCTGAGCGACGGCGCCGTGCTGCCCAGCGCCGCGACGGTGTGGACGGCCGGGTTCGCCGTGCCGGATCTGGCCGCGCGCAGCGGCCTGAGCACCGACGCGATCGGCCGGCTGCTCACCGACGAGACGCTGACCAGCGTCGACGACGATCGCATCGTCGCCGCCGGTGACGCCGCCGCGCCGTCGGGTCAGCCGCTGCGGATGAGCTGCCAGGCCGCCGGGCCGTTGGGCGCCCAGGCCGCCGACACCGTGCTCAGCCGCATCGCCGGGCGGACGCCCGCGGCGCTCAACCAGGCGTTCGTCGGCCAGTGCGTCAGCCTCGGCCGCGCCCACGCCACCTTCCAGCTCGCACGCACCGACGACACCCCGGTGAACGCGGTGCTGGCCGGCCGGACCGCGGCGTCCCTCAAGGAGGCGATCTGCAAGGGCACGCTGTGGGCTATCCGCCGCGAGGCCGCCAAGCCCGGCTCGTACTACTGGCTCAAGGGCGGCAACCGCGCAGCGCGGCTGCAGGCCGACGAGCGGGTCCCGCTGCCATGATCGCCCCCGGTGAGCACGCCGAACGGTTCACGCTGCTGCGGCCGTTGTTGTTCACCATCGCCTACGAAATCCTGGGCTCGGCGACCGAGGCCGACGACGTGTTGCAGGACAGCTATCTGCGGTGGGCCGACGTCGACCTCGCGACCGTGCGCGATACCAAGTCCTACCTGGCCCAGCTGGTCACCCGTCAGGCGCTCAACGCGCTGCGGGCGGGCGCGCGTCGCCGCGAGGAGTACGTGGGGCCGTGGCTGCCCGAGCCGCTGCTCACCGACGACCAGGACCCGTCGGCCGATGTCGTTCTGGCGGAATCGGTTTCGATGGCGATGCTGGTGCTACTGGAAACGCTGAGCCCCGACGAACGGGCCGTGTTCGTGCTGCGTGAGGTGTTCGGGTTCGACTACGCCGACATCGCCGAGGCGGTCGGCAAGCCCGCGCCGACCGTGCGGCAGGTGGCGCACCGGGCCCGCGAGCACGTGCGGGCGCGGCGCAAGCGCTTCGACACGGTGGACGCGCACCGCAACGCGGAGATCACCGCGCAGTTCCTGGCGACCGCGGCCAACGGCGACGTGGAGGCGCTGATCGCAATGCTCGCCCCGGATGCGACCTGGATGGCCGACAGCGGGGGCAAGGTGTCCGCCGCGCGGCGGCCGGTGGTCGGTGCCGAACGGGTGGCCAGGGCCATCGCCGGGCTGATGCGCAAGATGAGCAAATTGTGGGCCGCGGTGCGCATCGAGATGGTGACCTGCAACAGCGCCCCGGCGGTTCTGGTCTACCAGGACGAACACCTCGAGATGGTGATCACGCTGGAGATCGCCGGCGACAAGATCACCAACTTCTACGTGATGCGCAACCCCGACAAGCTGGCCGCGCTGGCGACGGCCCGCGACATCAGCCGCGCCTGAACCCCCGCTGCGGGGTGCGGCTGTCCGTCGTTCTGTCAAGCTAGATCGGTGCGAATCGACCACCTCGGCGACCTTGGCGACGCGCCCCGCGTGCTGCGCGCCGTCGGCGACGCCACCGGACGGCTCGGTTTGCCGCCGCCGGCCGCGCTGACCGGCGACTGGTTCGGCGCGCAGGCCGTCATCGCACCGAGCGTGTCGGCGCAACAAGTCGATGCCTACGACGCGTTCGCGGTCGGGTTGGGCGCGCGGACGCCGGATTCCGCGGCCGTGGGCGGCGGCTGGGTCGGCTACCTGTCCTATCCCGACGCCGGCGCCGATGGGCGTCCGAACCGGATCCCGGAGGCCGCCGGGGGGTGGACCGACTGCGTGCTGCGCCGCGACCGGGACGGGCAGTGGTGGTACGAAAGTCTTTCCGGGGCGCCGATGCCGGAGTGGCTGGCGGCGGCACTGGCCGCGACACCGGCGCCCGGACGCGAATGGCGGATCGACTGGGATGCGGCCGACCGGGCGGAGCACCGCGGCGGCGTGCTCGCCTGCCTGGAGGCGATCCGCGCCGGCGAGGTCTACCAGGCGTGCGTGTGCACGCAGTTCACCGGACGCGTCACCGGGGCGCCGCTGGATTTCTTCGTCGACGGCGTCGCGCGTACCGCTCCAGCGAGGGCGGCCTACGTCGCCGGGCCGTGGGGCGCGGTGGCGTCGTTGTCTCCGGAGCTTTTCCTGCGGCGCCGTGGTTGCGTCGTGACGTCCAGCCCGATCAAGGGGACCCTGCCGCTGGATGCCTGGCCGTCGGAGTTGCGGGCCTCGGCCAAAGAGGTCGCCGAGAACATCATGATCGTGGACCTGGTCCGCAACGACCTTGGCCGGGTGGCGATCACCGGCACGGTGACCGTGCCCGAGCTGCTGGTGGTGCGTCGTGCGCCCGGCGTGTGGCACCTGGTGTCCACGGTGGCGGCCCGGGTGCGCACGGAGCTGCCGACGACGGCGCTGCTGGACGCCGCCTTCCCGCCCGCCTCGGTCACCGGTACCCCCAAACACCGTGCCCGCCAATTGATTTCGCAATGGGAGCGGCGCCGCCGCGGAATATATTGCGGCACAGTCGGTTTGGCATCGCCAATCGCCGGGTGTGAGCTCAACGTCGCGATCCGCACCGTCGAGTTCGACGCGGCGGGCGGCGCGGTGCTCGGCGTGGGCGGCGGGATCACCGCCGACTCGGACCCCGACGCCGAATGGGAAGAATGTCTGCACAAGGCGGCTGGAGTCGGGCTCACATCCCCGACTCACTCGCGGCGTGACCGCAAGACCGCGTCGTAGAGCTGGCGCGAACGCACTCCCGGATGCGCCGCGGCCACCTCGCCGCACGCGTCCTTGACGCGGGCACCCCCCGCGACGAGCCGCTCCACGTCCGCCACCAACGACGGCAGGTCGGCGCGCGGGACGCCGCCGGCAAGGACGACGGTGATCTCGCCGAGCACGCCGTCGGCCGCCCACGTCGCCAGCTCGGCGAGCGATCCGCGCACCACTTCCTCGTGCACCTTGGTCAGCTCCCGGCAGACCGCCGCCGCGCGTTCACCGCCGAGCTCCTCGACGGCGTCGCGCAGGCACGCCGCCAGCCGGCGCGGCGATTCGAAGAACACGATGGTGCGCCGCTCGTCGGCCAATCCCTTGAGCCAAGTTTTGCGGGCCGAGCTCTTGCGCGGGGCGAAGCCCTCGAAGCAGAACTTCTCCGACGGCAAACCGGATACGGCCAGCGCCGTGGTCACCGCGGACGGTCCGGGCAGACACGTCACCGGCACCCCCGCGTCGACGCACGCGGCGACCAGCCGATAGCCGGGATCGCTGATCACCGGCATCCCGGCGTCGCTGACCACCAGCACCGTCGCCCCGGCCTTGACCGCGTCGACCAGCGCGGGCACCCGCGCGGCCTCGACCTGGTCGAACAGGCTGACCACCCGGCCGGTGATGGCGACGCCGAGGTTTTTGGCCAGGGTGCGCACCCGCCGCGTGTCCTCGGCCGCCACCACGTCGGCGCTCGCGAACGCGTCGATCAGCCGCGGCGAGGCGTCCGACGGCTGGCCCAACGGGGTCGCACCGAGCAACAGGCGACCGTAGGTCATGACGGACAGCCTACGATCGACACCGATGTCCGCTCCGGCCCGCGAAACCTCCGTGACAGTGGAGGATGCCGTCGGGGAGCGCGTCGTGCCGGTCGTCAGCCCGGGCCCGCTAATCCCGGTCGCCGATTTCGGGCCCACCGACCACATCCGCGGCTGGGTGGTCACGGGCGTGATCACGCTGCTCGCGACGGTGACCCGATTCCTCAACCTGGGCTCACCGACCGATTCGGGCACCCCGATCTTCGACGAGAAGCACTACGCGCCGCAGGCCTGGCAGGTGCTGCACAACCACGGGGTGGAAGACAATCCCGGCTTCGGGCTGGTGGTGCATCCGCCGGTCGGCAAGCAGCTGATCGCGTTCGGCGAGGCGATCTTCGGCTACAACGGGTTGGGCTGGCGGTTCACCGGCGCGCTGCTCGGCGTGGTGATGGTGACGCTGGTGCTGCGGATCGTGCGGCGGATCAGCCGATCGACGTTGGTGGGCGCCATCGCCGGCGTGCTGCTCATCTGCGACGGCGTCAGCTTCGTCGCCTCGCGGACCGCGCTGCTCGACGGCTTGCTCACGTTCTTCGTGGTTGCAGCGTTCGGCGCGCTGATCGTCGACCGTGATCAGGTGCGGCAACGAATGCATGTGGCCCTGCTGGAGGGCCGCGCCAGCGAAACGGTGTGGGGCCCGCGGCTGGGTGTGCGCTGGTGGCGCTTCCTCGCGGGGATTCTTCTCGGATTGGCTTGCGGGACAAAGTGGTCCGGCCTTTACTTCGTGCTGTTCTTCGGCGCGATGTCGTTGGCGTTCGACGTGGCGGCGCGCCGGCAATACCAGGTGACCCGGCCCTGGCTGGGGGTTTTCCGGCGTGACCTCATCCCCACCGCGTATGCGCTGGCGTTCATCCCGTTCGCGGTCTACCTGGCCAGCTATGCACCGTGGTTCGCCTCGGAGACCGCGATCGACCGGCACGAGGTCGGCCAGACGATCGGCCCCCACTCCGTAATTCCGCTGCCCGACGCCATCCGCTCCCTGTGGCACTACACCGCCAAGGCCTTCCAATTCCATGCGGGCCTGACGAATTCGGCCGGCAACTACCACCCGTGGGAATCCAAACCGTGGAGCTGGCCGATGTCGTTGCGGCCGGTGCTCTATGCCATCGACCAGCAGAACGTGGCTGGTTGCGGGGCGCAATCGTGTGTGAAGGCCGAGATGCTGGTCGGCACTCCCGCGATGTGGTGGCTGGCGGTGCCGGTGCTGATCTATGCCCTTTGGCGATCGGTGATCCGGCGGGACTGGCGCTACGCCGTGGTCTTGGTGGGCTATTGCGCGGGATGGCTGCCCTGGTTCGCCGACATCGACCGGCAGATGTACTTCTTCTACGCGGCGACCATGGCGCCGTTCCTGGTGATGGGGATCGCCCTGATATGTGGGGACATCCTCTACGCGCGTGGTCAAAGCTCCGAGCGACGGACGCTGGGCCTGATCGCGGTGTGCTGCTACGTCGCGTTAGTGGTGACCAACTTCGCCTGGCTGTTCCCGGTGCTTACCGGTCTGCCCATCTCGCAACAGACCTGGGACATGGAGATCTGGCTGCCCAGCTGGCGGTAGTTCGGGTTTCTGCGCCGAGATTGCCGTGAGGGCTGTGCTCGCGGGGCCGATCGCGACCATGACGGCAATCTCGGCGGGTTGTCGGTCACCGCAAGCATCATGAGCGCGTGGCGGGGGTATTTCGCGGGACGGAGGCAGTCGCCTGCGGCGCGCTGACCCGCGGCCAACTGCGCTGGAACTACCGGCGAATCCATCGCAACGTGTACCTGCCGAAAAATGGGGTCAGGTCGTTGCGGGACAACGCCCAAGCGGCGTGGCTGTGGTCGGGACGGCGCGGCATCATCGCCGGCCGTGCCGCCGCTGCGCTCCACGGAGCCAAGTGGATCGACGATTTCACCCCTATAGAGATTGTCGGACCGTTCAACCATCCACCTCCCGGCACGATTGTTCGCCGCGAACGCATCGGCGGTGAGGACGTCGTCGAACTGGACGGCCTCCCTGTGACTGGTCTTGCGCGCACGGCGTTCGATCTGGCCAGGCATCTGCCGCCCGCCGTCGCGGTCGCCCACCTCGACGCGCTGTCGGCGGCGACCGGCGTCACCGCGGCAGACGTGGCCCCTTTAATAGTTCGGCATAAGGGGGCACGCGGTGTGCGCCGATGCCAGGTACCTCTCGCGTTAATGGACGGCGGGGCACAGTCCCCGAAGGAAAGCTGGTTGCGAATGGTCCTCATCGACGCCGGCCTACCCCAGCCCGTCACGCAGATTCGCGTCACCGATGGACAGCTCGTCGCGTACCTCGACATGGGATGGGAGGGGCCGATGGTCGCAATCGAATACGACGGGGACCAACACCGAACCGATCGAAGGCAATACGTGAAGGACATCCGGCGAGCTGAGATGGTCAGTCGCCTCGGCTGGCACGTGATCAGGGTGATCAACGAGGACCGGCCCAACGTCATCGTGCAGCGGGCGCGCGACGCGCTGGCGCGCCGTTCTGCGCCGAGATTGCCGGGAGGGCTGTGATTCGCACGCCGATCGCGACCATGACGGCAATCTCGGCGCGAAAGGCTACACCGGGTCGCGGGCGACGGGGCAGCACATGCAGCGGGGGCCGCCGCGGCCGGTACCCAATTCCGAGCCCGCGATGGTCAGCACTTCAATGCCGGCGTCCTGCAGGCGGCTGTTGGTCTGCATGTTGCGTTCGTAGGCGACGACGACCCCGGGCGTCAGAGCCAACGTGTTGTTGCCGTCGTCCCACTGTTCGCGTTCGGCGATGACGGGATCGAGACCGGTATCGATGACGCGCAGCTTGTCGATCTCCATCGCCTTGGCGGCGGCTTCCAGGAACGGCGTTTCGTCGCTGATGGTGACGCCGTCGGGCGTGCGCTGGATGGTGAAGGCCGAGAGCGTGTCGACGACGTTGGCATACATCACCACGGTGTCGGTGTCGACCATCGTGCACACCGTGTCCAGGTGCATCTGCGCGCGTTTCTGAGCGATCGGCACGGCCAGCACGGTGTTCGCGAGGTCGTCGTCAAATAGGCTGCGCGCCAACGCTTCCGCGCCCGCCGGGGTGGTGCGTTCGCCGACCCCGACGGCGAGCACACCGGGCGCGAGCAACAGCACGTCGCCGCCCTCGACCGGGGCGGTGCGCGACTCGTAGGCGCGCCGCACGCCGGTGAACCGCGGGTGGTGCGCGTAGATGAGGTCCGTCAGCGACGCCTCGCGAACGCGGGCCCGCAGCGCCAGCGTCGGGATCACGACCCGCGGCCCGATCCAGATCGACGAATCCCGCGTGAACACCAGGTTCGGCAAGGGCTCGATGACGAAGTCCGCGCCGTGGTGCATCCGAAGCACCAACGACACGTCGGTGCGGGTGTCCGGCGGGAGTTCGTTGAACGTCATGCCCGCCATGAGGACATTCGCGAGGCGGACCGGGTCAAGCCCGCGCAGATAGGCCGAAAGCTCTTGCGCCAGAGGCGCACCGAGCCGGCGCGCATCGACCGCGGCGGCAACCCCCTGCATCCGGGCGGCCCCGCTGTGGTTGAGCGCCTCGGTCAGCAGGTCGGACAGCAGCAACACCTCCACCCCGCGCGACCGCAGCAGCTCGGCGAACTGATCGTGCTCCTCCTGCGCGCGAGCGACCCACGGCAACCCGTCGAACAGCAGCTGGTCGCTGTTGCGCGGATTGAGTCGCCCCAACTCGGCGCCGGGACGGTGCAGGATGGCGACGCGTAGCGTGCCCACTTCGGACTCGGTGCTCAGCTCAACACCCACGGTTAAAACGGTAGCCGGTCGCCGGGCCGCTCTCCTCTCGATCGAACGGATGTGCGATAGACTGGCGCCCGTGAGCGTCACGGTCCAGGGCTCGCTGTTCCAACACACCGAGCGCAGACAACTCGGCGACGGCGCGTTCATCGAGCTGCGCGCCGGCTGGCTGACCGATGCCGACGACCTGCTCACCGCGTTGCTGTCCACCGTGCCGTGGCGGGCCGAACGCCGCCACATGTACGACCGCATGGTCGACGTCCCGCGGCTGGTGAGTTTTCACGACCTCGCGGTCGAAGACCCTCCCCACCCTCGCCTGGCGCGGCTGCGCCGACGGCTCAACGACATCTACGCCGGCGAGCTCGGCGAGCCCTTCAACACGGTGGGGTTGTGCTGCTATCGCGACGGCTCCGACAGCGTCGCCTGGCACGGCGACACCATCGGCCGAAGCAGCTCGGAAGACACCATGGTGGCCATCGTCAGCCTCGGCGCCACACGCACTTTCGCGATGCGCCGCCGGGGTGGCGGCCCGTCGCTGCGGCTGCCGCAGGCGCACGGCGACCTGCTGGTGATGGGCGGATCATGCCAACGCACCTGGGAACACTCGGTGCCGAAGACGGCGGCGCCAACCGGTCCGCGCGTCAGCATCCAGTTCCGCCCCCGCGACGTCCGCTAGGGCCGAGTCAGCTGCGAACCGCGGCCACCGCCTTGACCAGCAGGTCGCGGGCACGCTGCGTGTCCACTTTCGCGACCGGCTGGTCGGGCACCACAAGCGGATTGGCGATGACGATCACCTGGTAGGCGCCGAATTGGGCCGAGTAGTCGTACAACTCGCCGGTGTGGGCCGTGTTTCCGACGAGCGCCTGCAACACGCGGTGCACCCCGAACGTGTGCGTCCCGTCGATGTGCGGGGCGTCGATCACCTCGAGGCCGCCGCGCACCTGGCCCCCGGAAAACGCCACCCTGGTGCAGTCCTTCGCCGGATCCTCGACCGGCACCGGCTTGGAGGTTTCCACCGCGATGACGACGTAGCGGTCGCCGTTGCCCTCGGCGGACACCGCGGCCATATTGCCCTGCAAGTCCGGGGGCATGGCCGGGCCAAGCGCGGTTTTCGCGCAGTTGGGGGGATCGAAACTCAGGCCGTCGGGCAGCTTGCGGGCGGACAGGAACTTGGGATCGATTGCCCTTTCGCTGATATCGGCGACCTTGAACTCCGGCCCGAAGCTCGACTTCACCCCGGAGACCTTGGCGATGTCGGCCCTCGTCGAGGCGGCATCCGAACCCGATGAGCAGCCGGCGAGCACGCAGACGGATGCGATCGCCGACACCACCTTGAACATCGTGGCCAATCTACCCAACCCCGTTGCTCAGCTGCGTAACGTGGACACCGTTTTGACCAGAAGATCGGCGGCGAATTGGGGTGGCAGCGCCGGCAACGCCGACCCGGGGTCGGTGATCAGCGTGGTGAACGCGTAGTAGCCGCCCAGGTACGCGGTGAATGTGTATGCGCGCGAATCGATTTCGGTGCCCGCCTCGACGGACGCCTTGATATCGGCCACCATGCCGACCGTCTCGGCGCCGTCGATGTGCGGTGCGTCGGTGAGGTGAACACCGACCGTGGTGTGTCCGGAAGTCATGGTCCACTGGCCGCACGCCGCGACCAGGTTGTGGTCGAGGTCCACCGGGCCGGGCAATGCAACGACAACCGTGTCGACGATCCCGCCCGCCCCCGACGCGGACAACCCTTGCGCGGATCCGCCGTGCCCGTTGCCCGGGTCGGCGAGTGCCGCGCACCGCGCCGGCTTGGCCGCCGCATCGGCTCCGAGGCCCCAGATCACGTTCGGTGAGGCCGCACCGGGGATGGTGGTGGTCACCTCGTAGTTGGGCGGCAGCTCGCGCACCACCCGCTTGATGTTGGCGGGGTTGACGGCGACGCCGTGCGCCGACGACGAGGGTGAGGCCGGCGGTTTGGGTGAGTGTGAATGGGCGCACCCGCTCACCAGCAGGATGAGCGCCACGCCAATCCACAACGGCCGCATGCGCTTTAGCCGACCGCCTCGATCACCTGGCGAGCAATGCGCTCGATCTGGTCGGCCATCTCACGCTTGAGGTGCAGGTCGCGCCGGCGCGGCACATCGATGACGGTGGTGATGACACCGACGTCTTCGCGCTGCCAGACCGCACCGTAGCGGTCCATGATGGTGCGCATCGGCAAGTTGTCGGAAAGCATTCGCGCGGAGAACCTTTCGACGCCGTCGACGCGGGCGGCGATGGACAGCGCACCGATCAGGAAGCTACCGATCCCCCGGCCCTGGTAGGCGTCGGCGACCGTGAACGCGATCTCTGCGATCGTGGGGTCGGTCTCGTCGCGGACGAACCGCGCGTCGGCCACCGGGTCGCTGCCGTCGGTCATCACCCAGACGAAGTGGTCGACGTAGTCGACCTCGGCCAGGTAGTGCATCAACGCCGGACTGGGCAGCCGGGCCGTCATGAACCGGCGATACAGCGTCTCGCTGGAGAATTGGATATGGCCGTGAACCGTGCGCTCGTCGTCGCCGGGCAGCACCGGGCGCAACAGTAGGTCGCTGCCGTCGCGGACGCGCACCGGGATCGGGGTGATGAACGCGGCAAGGCGCTGGCGGACGGTGCGCAGCAGCCGCGGCATCACTCCGGGGATGTGCAGCATCCGGGTGAACGCGTCGTTGTCACCGATCCAGCCGGTTAGCGGTTCGGCCGTGGTGACCGTCGCGATCCGCGGGATGTCGCGCAGCAGGGCGATCTCCCCGATGATCGTGCCCGCGGATGCCTCCCCGACGGCCACCGTGCCGTCGTAACCGACGTGCTTGATTTCGGCGGTGCCCGACGAGATCAGCAGGAACGAAACCGCCTGCTCCCCTTGCCGCATCAGCACCTGGCCCGCCGCGGCGCGCAGCGGCTGAAGGGTCGCGGCCAGCGGCGCTAAGTCCTCGGCGGGGCATCCCTCGAAGACGTCCATCGTCGCGAGTTCTTCGACTCGCGCACCGGTCAATCCGGCCACTGCAACATCCCGCCGATCAACGAATTGCGGCCCGCTACAGGTTAGGGCGTTTGCCGCTGGCGCAGCAACAATGTGCCCAGTTCCGCGAAATTTCGGCGGGGTTGCGGCGAGAATCGGAAAACATGCGGCCAACCAGGATCCAGGTGGGCGATCTCTGGTTCGATGCGCTGACCGAACATGAGGTCGTCGACGTCGTGCGCAAGTCCTGGGCCGCGGACCAGGGCGGCTCGATCGTCCCGGTGAATGTCGACGTGGCCCGGGCGGCCAGCCGAGACGGCGCGCTCGCTGACCTCATCGCGAGGGCGTCGCTTGTCGTCGCCGACGGGATGCCGCTGGTGTGGGCGGCGCGGATGAAGGGTGAAAAGCTGCCCGAGCGGGTCGCGGGGTCGTCACTGATATCCGCGCTCTGCGGGGCGGCGGCCGCCGACGGAAAGTCGGTCTACCTGTTCGGCGGCGCCGACGGGGTGCCGCAGAAGGCGGCCGACGCGCTCGCCGCGCGATTCGCCCGCTTGCGCATCGCGGGCACGCAGTCACCGGAGTTCGGCTTCGACCGGACCGAGAGCGGAGCGCGGGAGGCGATCTCCGCCGTCGCGGCGGCCGCACCCGATCTGGTGTTTGTCGGCTTGGGCTTTCCCAGGCAGGAGCGCCTCATCGAACAACTGCGGCAGGAACTGCCCAATGCGTGGTGCCTGGCCTGCGGCGGGGGCATCTCGATGGCCGCGGGAGTGGTCCGTCGCGCCTCTCCGGTGATGCAGCGCCTGGGCTTCGAGTGGTTGCACAGGTTGCTGCAGGAGCCGCGGCGGCTGGCGGGCAGGTATCTGCGCGACGATCTGCCGTTCGCGCTCGCCCTGGTGACTCGGTCTGCGGCCCAACGTTTTAGGCGAGGATGAGCCGTACGGCCGCGGCGAGGTCGTCGACCACGGCGTCGGCGTTCGCGGCTTCCCCGCCGCCGGGGCGGAGCAGGACGGTGGCCGCGCCGGCCGCCCGGCCGGCCAGCACGTCGGCGTCGCTGTCGCCGATCATCACCGACTCGGCCAGGTCGAAATCGTGTTCCCGTGCCGCGCGGAACAACATGCCGCCCAGTGGCTTTCGGCAGTCGCAGCTATCCGCCGCGTGCGGGCAATGATAGGCGGCGTCGAGCCGCGCGCCTTCGGCCGCTAGGAGTTCTTGCAGACGACTCTGGATGGCGTCGAAATGTGCTGGGTCAGCGGACGGCTCGGAGAGCCAACGCTGGTTGGTCACCAGGACGGTACGTATACCCGCCGCGTTGAGTGCGGCCAGCGCCTTGGCCGCGCCGGGCAGCAGCACCAATTCTGCCGGCGATCGAATGTATTCGCCCTCGGCGGCCTTGACGTTGATCGTCCCGTCCCGATCCAGGAAGACGGTGCGCACGTGCCGCAAGTCCATCGTCAGGACGGCCTCATGCGGGTCGCGAAAACAGTGCCGCCTCAACCATTTCGCAAATCGTGTGACCCAAGTGCAGGCACGCCTCCTGGATCCGCCCGGTGTCGTCGCTCGGTACCCGGATACAGATGTCGGCAAGGCCGGCCACCTTCCCGCCCCGCGCGCCGGTGAGCACCACGGTCGTCATCTCGGCCTGGCCGGCCGCCTCGAGCGCGCGAACGACGTTCGGTGAGTTGCCCGAGGTGCTGAGCCCGACGACCACATCTCCCGGGCGACCGGCGGCGAGCACCTGGCGGGTGAAGACCTCGTCGTAGGAGTAGTCGTTGCCGATCGCCGTCATCGCCGCCGTGGCGTCGGGGAGGCTGAGGGCGGCAAGGCCGGGGCGGTCAAAAGCGAAGCGGCCCATGAGTTCTGCGGCCAGATGGCCGGCGTCTTGCGCCGACCCGCCGTTGCCGAAGAAGATCACCTTGCCGCCGGAGCGCAGGGAATCGATCATGGCCCGCGCCACCTCGACGGTCTGCGCGGCGAAATCTCCGTCCAGCATCTGGCGCTTGACCGCGATCGTGTCGGCCAATCTCTCGTGGACTGTCGCCGCGCTGGGTGGGACGACGTCCGACATGCTCATGCCAGCCATGTGGTCAATCCCTTGCTCTCGAAGGCGAATTCGGTGATGGTGGCCCCGGCGGACTCGAGGGTTTCGATCAGCCGATGCTTTTTCGCGAAGTCGCAGAACAGCAGGATGTAGCCGCCACCGCCCGCGCCGGTGATCTTGCCGCCGAGCGCGCCGTTTTTCAGGGCGAGGTCGTAGAGCTCGTCGATGCGCTCGTTTGTGATGTAGGGCGACATGCGTTTCTTCTGGGTCCACGCTTCGCCCAGCAGCGCGCCGAAATCGGTGAGCTTGCCCGTCAGCAGCGCGGCCTTCATGGCGACGGCGAGTTCCTTCTGGGCGCGTAGCCCCGCGAGCGTGTCATCGGCACCCGTTGTGGCGCGGCGCGTTTGGTCGTCGATCACTCGTGCTGAGTCGCGCGTGATGCCGGTGAAGCACAGCAGCAGGCTCATCTCGAGCTCGTAGGCGATTTCGTCGCGGACGCGCAACGGGTTGACGATCACCCGATCGGTGAACTCGATGAAGTTGAATCCGCCGAACGTCGCGGCGTACATGTCCTGCATGCCGCCGGTGATGCCCAGGTCTTCGCGTTCGATGGCGCAGGCCAGTTGGGCGGTTTCGTATTCGCCCATGGGGACCCCGTAGTGCTCGGCGAGCATGCCGGTGAGCGCCACCATCATCGTCGACGAGGAGCCCAGCCCCGAGCCCGGCGGAGCGCTCGACCGCAGCACCATGTCGTAGCCGTCCGTGCCGTCGCGGCCAAACCGCCGCACCGCCGCCTTGATCAGATCGAGGCTGCCGTCGTAGAGGATCTCGCTGTCGAGGCTCATCTCGGTGGTGGTCTTGAAGTCCACCGACTCGACGGTCACGACACGATCGGTGCGCGGGGTCAGGGATCCCTGCGCGTAGCGGTCGATCGTCGCCGACAGGACGCAGCCGCCTTCGGTCGCCGGGAACGGTGGCACGTCGGTGCCGCCTCCGGCGAACGAGATCCGCAACGGCGCGCGGGCGCGGATTCGAGGACCTGCCACGGACATTCTCTTTCGACGCGGTTCGCTCAGCGGTTGCTGCGAATCACTGTCCATGAGGTACGCGTTCATCACAACCACCTCACGAACAGTTCATGCCGGCGTGCCAAAACACCGGTTTGCCACGAAGGAACCGGCACAGAGTATCAACGAACCCGCAGGTGCGTTGCGCTTTTGCCGGACTCGGGCCCTCAGGCGTACTGGTTTGCCGGGGGGTTCACCGGCGTGATCGTGACGGCCCGCAACGTCGGGATCGGCGGCGTGTGCGGCTGCCGAACCGCGGGGGTCACCTCGCCCTCGACCCGCAACCAGGTGTTGTCGGGGAACTTTGTGGCGGCGCCGCCGTCGTGGGCGCGCAGATGGATCCGCGCGAGTTGGGCGTCGGCGGCGCAGCAGATGATGACGATGCGGGCGAGGTCGACGCCGCCCGGTTCGTTGAGGACAAAACCGGTCACCGTGATCAGCCGATTGGTCAACGAACCCGAGCTGTCGTTGGCCGCGCGCATCACCACGTCGGGCAGCGAGACCTCGGGGGCCCGTCCGGCTGGTAGCGGCGGAAACCCATGGCGCAGAACGTCATTGGACACGTTCGTCACCCGGGTGGCGGCTTGCGGCCGCAACGGCGGGGGCGTGACGAAGATCAGGACGACGATGGGCACGACGAGCAGCCACACCACGCCGGTGCGGTGGGAATGCCCGTCCGCGTCGTGCGCGGGCCCGCCACGCCTGATGTCGCCGACGATCGCCGCGAGCGCGAACCCGATGGTGAGGACGGCGGTGAGCGCCAGCCAGGGCAGCAGCGACGGCTTGACGTAGCGAGTGAACGCGCCGGTGAGCGTGATCATCCCGATGCTCAGCCCCACCAGCAGCAGGACGGTGTTCTCGGTTTCGCGCCTCATGCCGATGAGCCGAGCAGCAGCACGCCGACGAGGGTCGCCGCGGCGACGGCGACCACCAGCGTGGCGGGGGCGAACCGGGCGGCGAACGGCCGGCCGAACATGCCGGACTGCATCGCGAGCAGCTTGACGTCGATGGCCGGGCCCACCACCAGGAACACCAGCCGCGGCACCAGGGGAACCATCGTCAGGCTGGAGGCCACGAACGCGTCGGCCTCCGAGCACACCGCGAGCGCCACCGCCAACGCCGCCATCACGATGACGCCGAGGATCAAGTGCGCACCCACATGCTCGAAGACCCGTGGAGGCACCGCCACGTGTAGCGCCGCGGCGGCGGCCGCCCCGATGACCAGGTAGGCCGCTCCCTGCAGGAAGTCCTGCCGGGCCACCTCGCTGAATTGCTGCCACCTGGATCCCGATATGTGCATGGCGTTCGGTGGCAGCCGGCGGGTGATCCACTCGGTGCGACCCCAGCGTGACCACATCAACCCCATCACGAGGGCGGTCAGCAGTGACGCGCCCACGCGAGCGATGACCATTTTCGGCTGACCGGGAAAGGCGACGGCCGTCGCGACCACCACGACCGGATTGATGGCCGGGGCGGCGAGCATGAACGTCAGCGCCGCCGCTCCCGCCGCGCCCCCGTCGCCGAACAGGCGCCGCGCCACCGGAACCGACCCGCACTCGCATCCGGGCAGCGCGGCCCCGGCCAGGCCGGCGGCGACGACCGCCGACGCGGGACGGCGGGGTAGCCATCGCACCAGCCGTTCGGGTGGCAGGAACACCGCGATCAATCCACTGACCAGAACCCCCAAGCCCAGGAAGGGCAGGGCCTGGACGAAGACTCCGCAGAACACCGTGCTCGCGGTGGCCAACGTGTCGCTGCGCGCGACGTTGGCGCGCAGCCACGTCCCGGCGATCGCGAACGCGACCAAACCGACGACCAGGATTTCCATGGACCCGACGCGCAGGACGCGCGCGGCGCTCATCGGGTCCACCCGGGCGTAAGGATCACGATGTAAGTCATGGAATGAAAATGATTATCACTGGGCGCGCGGCTTCGCCGCACCCGGGCTGCCGACGTGGCGACACCGCCCACTAGCGTCGGAACAAATGAGCCAGGATCCGGTCGAGTTGACCCGTGGCCTCCTCGACGAGACCGCCGTGCCGCGGCACGGCTTTCTCGAAGTGTTGGGGGAATCGACGAGTTCTCCGGTTCCCACTTGCGCAGCGCGCGATGAACAGCCCGTTTGTCGCGACCGTGTACGAGCGGCTGTGGCGTCCGATGGCTTTCTACCTTGCCAGCGTCCGAAGTGCCGGCTGGTCTCGTGAGCGTCGAGGACACGCACCGAGCCATGACACGTCAGCGACGAGACGCCTAGGCGCTGCTCGCGCACCAGACGTTAGGCCGGGAACTGGATAATTGTCCCCTTGGGAAATATGCCTGGCCGCTTCTGATTCGGGCTTGAGATCTGGCCCGCAACTTGCATCGGCTTGAGCGTCTTCGTCTTCACGTGAGTTTCAAGGTACGGCGTCGCGACGATCACGTGCGCCATCACCGTTTCGATGGTGACGGCTTGACCACGGAAGAACTCCATGAGGTGCCTGCGCAGCGGCTCGGTGTCGACAAGCTCAGAGAAGATCACTTCCTGGTTGGCAAATCGATCCCGGAAGGTGTAGTCCCCGCTCGGGGCGACCTTCCACATCGATTCCTTCATCCGGCTCATGCCGATCGGTTCTCGGGTGCAGTAGAAGAGGTCGTATACACGTTTGCCGCGGTCGTCGTACATCGTGAAGCTCTGGATGTACGGAAAGTTGCACTCGTCGTGAAGTCGCTGCTTGTAGAGGTCGTGGACGAAATTGGCGCTCTCTCCGGGGGCGAGCGTGGCGACGCCCTTGAACTCGTCTGTCCCGAATAGGTCCTCGAGCGCTTTGTCAATCTGACCACTGCCCGACCAGCGCACGCTCGCCTCGTTGGCGAAGTAGACCAACATCTCCGCTTTCGGAAAGTCCGTCAGACGCTTCAAGATCGCCATCGGCGTGGCCTTGACCCCGACCGGATCGACGAAGGCGAAGATCGGAGCGAGCTTGGCCTCCCTCTTGTCGATGTCATCGAGGATTTCGGTAGTCAGATCGATAAAGCTTGAGTTGTTGATGTCGATCTTGACGTTCGCTGGCCATGGTTGATGTGCAGCCTGGAGCGCCGCAAGCTGCTCTCCAAGATGGTTAGCACAGCCCTCGTCTTGTTCGTTGAACAGGAACACGAACTCGGTGGCGCTCATCGTCGTGAACGCCGCGTGCTCAATCAGCGTCTGCAGCGCGATGACCGGCGACCCCGGCGAGCCGCCGAGGTACTCGCCTGGGCCGGCGAAGGCGTCGTAGTAAACGACCCGCTTATTCCACCGCGCAATGATTGGAAACCAAGCGCCCAGGTAGCGGCGTAGGAGTGCATGCTTCGCGGCAGTGTGCGGAGGGCATTCACGAAGTTCGAAGGCCTTCTTCGGCTTGGGCGACATCCTGCACCGGCTTTCAGTGTTCGGTTCCGCAGGAACGCTAGTCCGGATGATCTCCGGCCCGCGCCCGACACGCCTCTACGAGCTATGCCCGCGGCATCAGATTGTCGGAGCGCCGCCGTACCCTCAAAGCGTGGCTGACAAGAGTTCGATTGAGTGGACCGAGGCCACGTGGAACCCCACAACCGGGTGCGACCGCATCAGCGCCGGTTGCGACAATTGCTACGCTTTGACCCTCTCCAAGCGGTTGAAGGCGATGGGTAATCCGAAGTACCAGCTTGATGGAGACCCGCGAACGAGCGGGCCGGGCTTCGGGGTGCAAATGCACGAGGATGCCCTAAACCTGCCACGCCGGTGGCACAGCCCAAGAACCGTCTTCGTCAACAGCATGTCCGACCTGTGGCATGCGCGAGTGCCCGATGCCTTCATCAAGCGGGTCTTCGACGTCATGGTCGAGACGCCGCAGCACACCTACCAACTACTCACGAAGCGACCGAAGCGCCTCGCAAGGATGGCCGACAGATTGCCATGGACGAGCAACATCTGGATGGGTGTCTCCGTAGAGGACCAGTCTGAGGCGTGGCGAGTCGATGAACTACGCAAAGTGGCGTCAGCCGTCCGGTTCATTTCGGCGGAACCGCTCATCGGCCCGGTCGATCTCGACCTCACAGGCATCGATTGGCTGATCGCAGGAGGAGAGTCAGGACCTAACTACCGGCCGGTCGATGCGAAGTGGATTCGCAGCCTGCGGGACCAGTGCGAGCGTGCCGGTGTTGCCTTCTTCTTCAAGCAATGGGGCGGTATCCGTGCGAAGTCAGGCGGTCGCGAGCTGGACGGGCGTACCTGGGACTCGATCCCGTACAGCGTCATCCCCCGCGTAACTTCGGAAAGTGCCTCTGACCGGCTGAAATTTGGTGGAGCTAAGGGGATTCGAACCCCTGACCTACTCGATGCGAACGAGTCGCGCTACCAACTGCGCCATAGCCCCTGATCGCTAGCAGGCTACCAGTTCCGGAGCAGCACCAGCATCGCCAGGGACTACTCGCCGACGGCCCGCGGCAAGTCCCTGGGCCACCCGTAGTTGCGCATGGGCATCGCGTAGTCGAGGTGCTCGAAGATCGGGTCCTCGTCGTCGATCTCCAGCACCACGGCACCCGGGCGCCGCAACCGCGAGGGCACCACGTCGTACTCACGCTCGTATGCGTTTTCCACGCCCAGCCGCGCGCGGGCCATCCGCTGCATCCGGCGCCGACGCACCTTCTCCTCGATGCGGGTTTGCCGGCGCAGATAGCCGAGGTAGAGCACCGTCACCGCGGTGGCGCTGCCGCACACCCACCATGCGGTCGGCGACACCTTGAATGCGGCGGTCGCCGAGCCGACCAACACGACGGCCATCACCATCAGCACGCGCTTGCGGAAGGCGTATTTGCGGGCGCTGACCGCTGCGGCGGTCTTGGAGTCGTATCGACGCTGCCGCCGTAAGCCCGGGGATGCGACGGCCGCCCGCGCTTCCGCGTCGTCTTCGGGATCCTCTTCCGGCTCCAATCCAGAAGAGTCGTCGACGTATTCATACCGGTCGTCCTGCTCGTCGTCGTCGGCCTCTTCATCCTCGGCGTCGGTCTCGTCGACGGGATCGGACTCGTCGGCAGCGCTGGCGCCGGCCGGAAGGGCACCCGAATCCTCGATGACGTCGACATCCAGGTAGTCGGGCTCGGCCTCCTCGGCGAGCTCGACCTTCATGACAACCGGGCGTGCATCCGGGAACTCTTCAGTCTCCGCGTCCTCGTCGTCGGCGAAGTCCTCGTCAGCGACGTCTTCCTCCGGCTTCCAATCGGGGTCGCTGCGGTGACCCGCGGCCGGACCAGCGCGCTTGAGCAGACGGGATCCGGCGCCGTTGAGCACCCGCGTCGCCAACGCGACGTCGCTGGTGCGGCGCACAGCGTCGCGTTTGCTGATGAGCATCGGAACCAAAACGAACAGCCACAGCACCACGAGCGAGATCCACAACAACGATTGCGGGATGCTTGGCATGATGACCTGCTCCTTCTGGCCTGGATCCCCCGCGAGGCTCATCGGCGGCCTGCGCGGCCGGGTCACAGCGACCAGCACAATTACACACCTGTAATTTGCCCCCTACAAGCACCAAACGTCACTCGTGTCGCGCTAGCCACAGCTACGAGCGGCCGGTTACGTCCAACTCGCGTGCCCCGAGCGGACCAGGGTGGAGGCCACCGACCCGTACACCTCTTCGATGGTGATCGCCATCAGCAAGTGGTCGCGCCACGCGCGGTCCACCTCCAGGTAGCGGCGCAGCAAACCCTCTTCCCGGAACCCGACCTTGGCCAGCACGGCCCGGCTCGCGGCGTTCTCCGGACGCACGGTGGCCTCCACGCGATGCAGCATGACGGGACCGAAGCAGTGGTCGAGACCCAGCGCCAACGCCGCGGTGGCCACCCCGCCGCCGGTCGCCGATCGCGGTACCCAGTAGCCGATCCACGCCGAGCGCAGCGCGCCGTGCGTGACGTTGCCGATGGTCAGCTGTCCGCAGAACCGCCCGTCGAGCTCGATCACGTACGGCAGCATGCGCCCCTTGCGCGCCTCCGAGCGCAGGCCCGAACACAGTGCGGGCCACGCCGACACCGCATGCCGGGTCGCCCAATCGCCGTCCGCGCTGGGCTCCCACGGCTCCAGGTGCGCGCGGTCAGCCAACCGGATGCGGCTCCACTGCACGCCGTCGCGCATCCGCACCGCGCGCAAGCGGACCACGCCCGCGGCTACCCGCAGCGGCCCAACGTCCAAGGGCCAACCGGGATGCCGGGCATTGGTGCGCAACAGGTTCACGGGCGGGCGCAGACGTTGCACTCAGCCACGCTGAGCCAGGAAGGCGACGTCGACGATCTCACCCGTACGAATCTGCTCGGCGCCACTGGGAACCACAACCAGACAATTGGCTTCGGCGAGCGTCGCCAACAAATGCGACGTCCCCGGGGCCCCGCCCAACGCCTGCACGAGGTACTCACCGGTGTCCTGATCCCGCATCAGCTGACCGCGAAGATAGCCCTTGCGCCCGGCCACCGACGTGATCGGCGACAGCGTGCGCGCCTGCACGATCCGACGCATCGGCTGCCGCTTGCCCAGCGACAGCCGGATCAACGGCCGGACCATCACCTCGAAGACCACCAGCGCGCTGACCGGATTGGCCGGCAGCAGAAACGTCGGCACGCCCTCGCGCCCCAGCTGCCCGAAGCCCTGGACGGATCCCGGATGCATGCCGACGCGCACCACCTCCATCTCGCCGAGCTCGGCCAGCACCGAGCGCACCGCCTCCGCGGCCGCGCCGCCCACCCCGCCGGCGATCACGACGATCTCGGCGCGATTGATCTGACCCTCGACGACCTCCCCCAGCTCTTTGGGGTCGTTGCTGACGATCCCGACGCGGTTGACCTCTGCCCCGGCATCGCGGCCCGCGGCCGCCAGCGCGTAGGAGTTGACGTCGTAGACCTGCCCGTTGCCCGGGGTCCGCGTGATGTCGACCAGCTCGCCGCCCACGGCCATCACCGACAACCGTGGGCGCGGGTGCACCAACACCCGGTCCCGGCCGACCGCCGCCAGCAGCCCCACCTGGGCCGCGCCGATGATCGTTCCGCCGCGCACGGCAACGTCGCCGGGCTGCACGTCGTCCCCGGCGCGGCGCACATAGGCGCCCGAGGGCGCGCCGCGCAGAATCCGCACCCGCGAGGTTCCGCCGTCGGTCCACCGCAGCGGCAGGACCGTGTCGGCCAGCGTGGGCAGCGGGGCGCCGGTGTGCACCCGGACGGCCTGGCGCGGCTGCAGCCGGCTGGGGGTACGGGCGCCGGCTTCGATGGTTCCCATCACCGGCAGGACCAGCCCGTCGCGGGCATCCTCGTCGGCGAGCGGCTCGCCGGCATCGTCGACGCCCTCGGTACCCAGCTCGCCCACGCCCAGCACGTCGACGCTGCGCACCGCGTAGCCGTCGATCGCGGCCTGATCGAACCCGGGCAGCGGCCGTTCGGTGACCACTTCTTCGGCGCACATCAATCCCTGCGCCTCGGCGATCGCGACCCGTATCGGACGCGGGGCCACCGCGGCGGCCGTTATCCGGGCCAGCTGCTCCTCCACAGAACGCACAAGCGCGCCTCTCTGCCCTCAAGCCTGACGGGACCGTGCGTCGCCGGGCCCGCTACTGCTCGGTCAGGCCCAATCGCGCCACCAACCACCGCCGCAATTCCGGGCCGTAGTCGTCACGATCCAATGCAAAGTCAACCGCAGCCTTGAGGTAGCCGCCGGGATTTCCCAAGTCGTGTCGAGATCCGCGATGCACGACGACATGGACGGGATGGCCCTCTTTGATCAACAGCGCGATCGCGTCGGTCAGCTGCACCTCACCGCCGGCCCCGCGGTCGATGCGGTGCAGCGCATCGAAGACGGCACGGTCGAGCACATAGCGGCCGGCCGCGGCATACATCGACGGCGCGTCTTCGGGTTTGGGCTTCTCGACCATCCCGTTGACCTTCAACACGTCTGGGTTGTCCCCGGGGCCCGGCTCGACATCGAAAACGCCGTAGGCACTGATCTCTTCGGGCGTCACCTCGATGGCGCACAACACCGTGCCGCCGTAGTCGGCGCGCACCTTCGACATCGTCTCCAGCACGCCGGTCGGCAGCACCAAGTCGTCGGGCAGCAACACCATGACGGCGTCCTCGTCGGCCGTCAGCGTGGGCTCCACGCAGCTGATGGCGTGTCCCAATCCGAGCGGCTCGGCCTGCACCACGGACTCGACCTTGATCAGCTGCGGCGCCCGACGCACCTTGTCCAGCATGGCTTTCTTGCCGCGCGCCTCGAGCGTGCCCTCCAGCACCAGGTCCTCGACGAAATGCGCGACGACGCCGTCCTTGCCCTCGGAGGTGATGATCACCAGGCGCTCGGCGCCGGCGCCGGCAGCCTCGGCCGCGACCAGCTCGATGCCGGGCGTGTCGACGACGGGCAGCAGCTCCTTGGGCACCGTTTTCGTCGCCGGCAGGAAGCGCGTGCCCAGGCCGGCCGCGGGGACGATCGCCGTGAACGGCACCGGGACTTCTGGGCGTGACATCGTTCAAACGATAGCCCCCACGGAGTCTGCGGCCTTGTTGTGGCGGCGCGACAGGCCGGGCTGTCATCGTTGAGCCATGGCGACCCCGGGCAAGGCCGCGTTGCGGCAACAGCTGCTGGCGGCCAGGGAGCAGGTTGCCGACGACGTTCGGGCCGCCGAGGCCCGGCTGCTCACCGAGCGGCTGGAGCCCGTGGTCAGCAATGGCAGCACCGTCTGCGCGTACGCCCCCGTGGGCACCGAACCCGGGTCGATCGACATGCTGGACATGTTGGTGCGCCGGGGAGCGCGGGTGCTGCTGCCGATCGCGCGCACCACGGCCGACGGCACCCCGATGCGGCTGTCGTGGGGCGAATACCGGCCGGGCGCACTGGTTTCCGGCCGCTGGGGGCTACTCGAGCCGCCCGAGCCCTGGCTGCCGGAGTCGGCGCTGGCCGAGGCCGCCCTGGTTATCGTCCCGGCGCTGGCGGTCGACCGTCGGGGCGCGCGGCTGGGCCGCGGCCGCGGCTTCTATGACCGCTCGCTGGACGGCCGAAACCCTCAAGCGCAGCTGATGGCGATGGTGCGCGACACGGAGTTCGTCGACGAGTTGCCCGCCGAGCCGCACGACGTGCCGATGACCCACGTGATCACGCCTAACGGCGGTCTCGTCGCGCTGCCTCCCAGCAGGGAATGAGACACTTCACAGGGTGGTTCTAGCACTTGAGCATGTAGAGTGCTAACCAGGCTTACATTCACGGAGGTTACAAGTGCCGACCTACAGCTATGAATGCACCGAGTGCGGCAACCGCTTCGACATCGTGCAGGCCTTCACCGACGACGCGCTGACGACATGCGAGCAGTGCTCCGGACGGCTGCGCAAGCTGTTCAACTCCGTCGGCATCGTGTTCAAGGGCAGCGGCTTCTATCGCACCGACAGCCGCGAGGCCGGCCAGAAGGCGAAGGCTTCGACCAACGGCTCGTCCACCAGCGACTGGGGGTCGAGTTCGGCCTCGGGCGACAAGAACGGGTCGAGTTCGGCGTCGAGCGAGAAGAACGGCTCCAGCGTGAAGTCCAGCGCGAGCTCCACTGCGTCCACCGCGGCCGCCTCGACCTAACGGGTTATCCACAGCCGGGTTTCGCCGGCGCCATCGCGCTCGCGGCGCTGCGCCTAGCGTTGCCGCGTGGGCGAATCATCGCTGAATCCGACGCTATGGCGTCGCTTGTCGGCGTCGCTACGACCGGACTGGACCCGGACGGTGCTCGCGCGCCGCGCCGCCGCGGGCGGGCTCGTGGTGCTGGCCGGCGTCGCGGCGCTGCGTTCGAATCCAGACGGTGACCGCGTCGACGTCGTCGTGGCCTCCCGTGACCTCACCCCCGGCGCGGCACTAACCCCCGACGATCTCCGGATTGAAAAACGTTTGGCCACAACGGTTCCCGACGGATCCCAAGCCAACCTCGGAACCATTGTTGGCGCGACGCTGGCCAGCCCGACACGACGGGGCGAGGTACTCACGGACGTTCGGGTGTTGGGCAGCCGGCTAGCGGAGTCGACGGCCGGTCCCGGCGCCCGCATCGTGCCGCTGCACCTGGCGGACGGTGCCCTGATCGACCTGCTGCGGGTCGGCGATGTCGTCGACGTGCTGACCGCCCCGGCGACCGACACATCGGCGGGGACTCCGGCCGTCACCAAAGTGGTAGCAACCGACGCCGTGGTCGTGCTCGTTTCTGCGAAGCAGAAGGTCCAGGCTGCGGACAGCGACCGCGTCGTGTTGGTTGCGCTGCCGGCTCGCGTAGCGAACACGGTGGCAGGCTCGGCGCTGGGTCAAGCGGTAACCCTCACCCTGCACTGAGTGGCGTCTGGATCAGGCGGCTGAGTCCTGGGGGCTGGCACAGTACTTGCACTTGTGCGCGGCCTCGGGGATGTCGGACATGCACTCCTGGCATGCCTTGGTCGAGGGTTCCTCCCCGAACACCGTGACCCCACGGCGGGCCTGGATGTGCCTGTAGGGCACCACGATCATGAAATACACGGCCGTCATGAAGACGACGAAGTAGATGATCGCCGAGATGAACGATCCGATATCGAGGAAGGTCGCCTTGTTGCCTTCCTCGCCGAGCTGCCAACCCAATCCGAACTTCGTACCTGGCTGCACGGCCGCGACCAGCGGATTGATCACGCTGTCGGTGAAGGCCTTGACCAAATTCGAGAAGGCCAGGGCCACAACCAGACCGATGGCCACGGTGATCACGTCACCGCGCATCACAAAACTCTTGAACCCCTTGAACACGTGCACACCTCCCGTACTGCCCATTGCGGGGCAACATGACGCCGCCCGAGAAGACGGTACGTTCATTTGTGCGCTATCACACAGTGCCCCGACGATTGGTCATCAAAGGTTGACCGCGCCGTGACGCCGGCAAACGTAAACCCTCGGTCGAATCTTCTGCTCAACCGTGGTGTGGGGGCACGTTCTCACGCAACCACTGCTCATGCTCGTCGATGTCCGAGTCAGGCCGGTCCGTTGACCTCTCAGCCGATTCGGCGCCGAACATCGAGCCGTCCCCGTGCCCGTCGTGACCGGAGGGCCTGCTCGCAGCGGAACCTCGAGGCAACCGGTTAGATCTCCAGGCTCGACAGCTGCCCGATGATCTGCGCGGCAAGCGGATTCAGCGTCGCCATTCCGTCGCGCACCGCGTAACGGGAACCGGCGAGATTGACCACCAGCGTGCTTCCCGACACGCCGGCGAGCCCGCGTGACAACCCGGCGTCGATGATTCCCGCGGCGAGCCCCGAGGCGCGGATTGCCTCGGCGATGCCCAGGATCTCGCGGTCCAGGATGTCGCGGGTGGCCTCCGGCGCGACGTCGCGCGGCGTGACACCCGTGCCGCCGACCGAAACCACCAGGTCCACCCCGCCGATCACCGCCGTGTTCAGCGCGTTGCGGATCTCGACCTCGTCGGCCGCGACCGCCACCACACCGTCGACGACGAATCCCGCCTCGGTCAGCAGCTCGGTGACCAGCGGCCCGCTGTGGTCCTCGTCCCCGTGGGCGGTGCGATCGTCGACCACCACGACCAGAGCCCGGCCGACTACCAACTCCGCACCCGTTTCCATGGGTGCCACCGTATATCCGAGCTCCGACAGCGGTTCATCGACTCTCATCACTGATCCGCCTTGCCGAGCGTGACCGGCACGGTGCGGCTGCCACCGCCGGGATCCTGGAAGGTCAGCGACACCTTGTCGCCGGGTGCCTTGGACCGCACGGCGGCAACGAGGGCGTCGGCATTGTTGATCGGACGATCGTCCACCTTGGTCACGGTCACGCCCTTGGGCACCCCGGCGGTCGCGGCGGCGCCGCCCTGCACGACATCGACCACCTTGGCGCCGGGGGTGCTCTTGTCACTGGTCACCTGGACGCCGAGCGAGGCATGGGTGGCCTTGCCGGTGCTGATCAACTCGTCGGCGATGCGCTTGGCCTGGTCGACCGGAATCGCGAAGCCCAGGCCGATCGATCCGCTCTGGGCGTCGGGCGAATCGGCGCCCAGGGTGGCGATCGCCGAGTTGACCCCGACCAGTTGACCCTGCATGTTGACCAGCGCGCCGCCGGAGTTACCCGGGTTGATCGCGGCGTCGGTCTGAATCGCGTCCAGCACCGTGTTCTGGTTGCCCGACTCGCCGGTCGTCGATACCGGCCGGTTCATCGCGCTGATGATTCCGGTGGTCACCGTGCCCGATAGGCCCAGCGGCGACCCGATCGCCACCACCGGCTGACCTACCCTCAGGTCCGACGAGGAGCCCATCGAGATCGGCGTGAGCCCCGACGTGCCCTGCACCCGGATCACGGCGATGTCGCTGGTGGGATCGGCGCCGAGCACTGTGAACGGTGCGGTGCGGCCGTCGGAGAAGGTCACCGTCGTCTTGGGCGGCGGACCGGCCGGTCCGCCGGGCCCGCCGGGGGCGTTCGGCGGCTGGGCGGCCGCGGCGACGACGTGGTTGTTCGTCAGGATCAACCCATCGGCCGACAGGACGATGCCGGAGCCCTCTTCGGAGGCGCGGCCCATGTCCGTCTCCAACATGACGACGCTGGGCACCACCTTGGCGGCGACCTGTTCGACGGTGCCGGGCGGCATGTTCGCGGCCGGGATGCTGGGCGCGGCCCCCGGGATCAGCCCGGTGCTGCCGCCGCTCGCGGAGTGCGTGCCCAGCTCGACGACCGTGGCGGCGGCGCCGCCGATACCCGCCGACACCACCGCGATCGCGACCGCCCCGACCGTCAATAGGCCCGCGCGCGAACGCTTCTGGGGTGGGGGTGGCATCGGGGGCAGCATCCCGATCGGGCCGGTAGCGCCGGGAATCGGACCCGCACCCGTCCCGCCGGGTATCCGACCCGGCCCGGTGCCGCCGGGGATGGGGCCCGGCCCGGTTCCGCCGAACGGTTCGTAGGGCTGACGGAACTGCGTGGTCTGCGTCGGCTGCGAAGGCTGCGAGGGCTGATAGCGCCAATCCAACTGCTGGTTGTACGGCGGCTGCTGCCCCTGGGCATAAGCGGGGGGCACAGGCTGATTAGGCGCGCGGTATCCCGGCTGCTGCGGCGGTGGCGAATACCTCGGGTCATTCGTCATGTCGCTAAGTCGCTCTTCCTCTAATTGGGCGTGTGTCGGCTCGACTTGGCTCGATTTCCAACAGTAACTGCAACTACCTTGCCTGCGCCGACTGAGAGTCCACTGAGATAACGTTCGCCGAACCCCGAGAGTTCGCGCCGTTGCCGGGCACCGTCACGGCGGAGTCGGTCGTGGCGTCGGAAGCGGGCGTGGGTTCCGTCGAAACCGGCATCGGCCGGCCAGGCAGCAGCACGTAAATCGATGTTCCCGGCGGCTGTCCTCCCGAAACCGTGTCTTCGACACGCAGTAACCCGCCGTGGTTGAGAACCACCTTCTTGACGATCGCCAGCCCCAACCCCGAACCGGGCATCGCCCTTGCCGTCGTCGACCGGTAGAACCGCTCGAAGACCAGGCGACGCTCGTGCGGCGGGATCCCCGGCCCATGATCGGAGACCACCAGCTCGGCGTGCGACGGGTCCAGTTGGCGCATCGTGACACCGACATGACCGCCGGGCGGGCTCCACTTGGCCGCGTTGTCCATGAGGTTCAACGCCGCCCGTGACAGCCCGGCGGCATCGCCGTACACCTGCCACCCGATCACGTCGACGTCGAAGTGAATGTCGTTGCGCCGCCGCCTGACTCGCTCGAGGCTGCGATCGATGACCTCGGACATGTCGACGGTCTCGTGCACCACCTGGCCGGCGTCGTCCCGGGTCAGATCCACCAAATCGCCCACCAGCGTGGACAATTCCTCGATCTGCGCGAGCACATCGGCCCGCAGATCGACCATCTCCTGCTCCGGCAGCCGCGGCGCCCCCGGTTCCATCGAGGCCATCAGCAGCTCGACGTTGGTGCGCAGCGAGGTCAGCGGGGTGCGCAATTCGTGGCCGGCGTCGGTGACCAACCGCGCCTGGCGTTCCCGCGACTCGGCTAACGCCCGCAGCATCAAGTTGAATGCCTCAGTGAGCCTTGCTAATTCGTCGCTGCCGAACACCGGGATAGGACGCAGGTCGTCGGTGCGTGCCACCCGCTCGGCCGCCTCGGTCAGCCGGGCCACCGGGCGCAGCCCGGCGCGGGTGACCATTCCCCCGGCCACCGCGGCGACGGCGACACCGATCCCCCCGACGATCAGCAGCACCCATCGCAATTTGGTCATGACCGCTTCGGTCGGCTTGAGGCTCTTGGAGATCAGTAGCGAGCTGCCGTTGGGCAGGTGGATGGCCAGGATCCGTTGGTCGGAGGCGGTGCGCCGCGACATGAACAAATCACCGCGGATGACGGCCTTCTCGGCCGTGCCGACCGGCAGCGTCTGGCCGGGCTGGTTGGCGGTGTAGATCGAGTGGCCCGGGTTCACCAGCATCGCGTTGACATCGGAATAGGCGGTGCCCTCGATGGCCTTGCCGGGGTCGGCGGCCAGCGATCCGCTGGTGATCAGCAGCTGCGCGCGACTCTCCAATTGGTTGTCGATGTCGCTGTAGAGCGCCGCCGAGATCACCGCGTACACGGCGCATGCCATCAGCACGACGACCATCGCCACCATCGCCATCGCCAGCAGCATCACCCGCCAACGCAAGGACAACGAGCTGGTCGCTCGTAGCGGTGCGCCCCTGCGGTGGTGGAACCGGACCATCAGGGCGGCGTCTCCCGAAGGACGTAGCCAACCCCGCGCACCGTGTGGATCAGTCGCGGCTCACCGTCGGCTTCGGTTTTGCGGCGCAGATAGCCCACGTAGACCTCCAGCGCATTGCCCGACGTGGGGAAGTCGAATCCCCACACCTCCTCGAGGATGCGGCTGCGAGTGAGCACCCGGCGCGGATTGGCGATCAGCATTTCCAGCAAGGCGAATTCGGTGCGGGTCAGGCTGATTCGGCGTTGTCCGCGGGTGACCTCGCGGGTCAGCGGGTCCAGGGTCAGATCGGAGAACGTCATGGCGACCGACTCTGCGGCGTCGTCGGGCTTGGTGCGGCGCAGCAGCGCCCGCATGCGCGCCAACAGTTCCTCGAGGGCGAACGGCTTGGGCAGATAGTCGTCGGCGCCGGCGTCCAGGCCGGCCACCCGCTCGGAGACCGAATCGCGCGCGGTGAGCACGAGGATCGGCAGGTCGTCACCGGTGCTGCGGAGTTGACGGCAGACCTCGAGACCGTCCAGCCGCGGCATCATCACATCCAGAACGAGCGCATCGGGCCGGTCGCTGGCAATCATGTGCAGGGCCTCGACCCCGTCATGGGCCAACTCGACCGAGTATCCGTTGAACGACAGTGACCTGCGCAGCGACTCACGCACCGCGCGATCGTCGTCTACGACAAGAATCCGCACGGCAACTAGTTTCGTCCTAGCGTCTGAGAGCGGGCTGAGAGGCGCGCCGGTTTAGCCCGATCTCGTCACAGAGGTCACACCGGCATCTGCCCGGGAGGGGATGCCCTTTTTGCCCGCCTCAGAGCGACAACTGCGCTAGACGCATGATTTGTCGCTGCGAGGCGGGCAAATCGTGTGGCTGCCGGGCCAGATACGCATGTGGCAGCTGTGACGGCGCGGCGTTGGCGGTCGCGAAAACCCCTAGCGCCGGTCGAGGTCGATCAGACCGAGCCGGGCCGCCTTGAGCAGCCGGCGGGGCAATTTGTGCTGCTGACCTGCCACCGTCACGCTCACGAGCTCGGTCTTGGTGGCCTTCCACTGGGCGCGGCGGCTTCGGGTGTTCGCGCGCGACATCCTGCGCTTGGGTGTGGCCATGGTCGGGCCTTACTCCTTGATCGGGGTTCGGGTCGGTCGGCCGAATGGCGACGATTGCCCATCAGAATAGTCGCTGGCCTGCTGGGCGCCAAAACGGCGGCCGCCGGAGCTTCCTGTCTTTCGGGAGCCGAGGCGGCCGGAGCATGCTGGTATTCACGCTGCTGTCGGCGTCCGGCTATGCTGACCTACCGGTTGGTTGGCTCGATCCCATCGAAGGGAGTGTGTGCATGGTCTCTCGCGCCGGCCCCGTCCGGATCGCGAACTGCTCGGGCTTCTACGGCGACCGGCTTTCGGCGATGCGCGAAATGCTCACCGGCGGCGACGTCGACTACCTGACCGGCGATTATCTGGCCGAGCTCACCATGCTGATCCTGGGCCGCGACCGGATGAAACACCCCGAACGCGGCTACGCGAAGACCTTCCTGACCCAACTCGAGGACTGCCTCGGTGAGGCCTGCGACCGCGGGGTGCGCATCGTCGCCAACGCCGGCGGCCTCAACCCTGCGGGGCTCGCCGACGCGGTCCGCGCGCTGGCCGAGGGCCTCGGCATCGCGGCCCGGGTCGCCCACGTCGAGGGCGACGACCTGCAGCCGCGCGCGGCCGAGCTGGGGCTGGGCACGCCGCTGACCGCCAACGCCTACCTGGGCGCGTGGGGCATCGCCGACTGCCTCGCCGACGGGGCCGACGTCGTGGTCACCGGGCGGGTCACCGACGCCTCGGTGATCGTCGGGGCCGCCGCCGCGCATTTCGGCTGGGGCCGCACCGACTACAACGAACTCGCCGGCGCCGTGGTGGCGGGCCACGTCATCGAATGCGGCATCCAGGCCACCGGCGGCAATTACGCGTTCTTCACCGAAGTACCCGACCTGACCTACGCGGGCTTCCCCCTGGCCGAGGTCAGCGCCGACGGGTCGTCGGTGATCACCAAACATCCGGGGACCGGGGGCCTGGTGAGCGTCGACACCGTCACCGCCCAGCTGCTCTACGAGATCACCGGCGCCCGCTACGCCAACCCCGACGTGACGGCCCGGATGGACAGCGTCGAACTGTCCGCCGACGATCCCGACCGGGTGCGGATCAGCGGCGTGCTCGGCGAGCCACCGCCGCCCACGCTGAAGGTATCGCTGAACAGCATCGGCGGGTTCCGCAACACCATGACGTTCGTGCTGACCGGACTGGACATCGAGGCCAAGGCCGACTTGGTGCGTCGCCAGCTCGAGGCCGCGCTCACGGTCAAACCCGCCGAACTGGAATGGACCCTGGCCCGCACCGACCACGCCGACGCCGACACGGAGGAAGCCGCCAGCGCGTTGCTGCGCTGCGTCGTCCGCGACCCCGATCCCGCCAACGTCGGACGTCAGTTCTCTTCGGCCGCAGTGGAATTGGCGCTCGCCAGCTATCCGGGATTCACCGTGACCGCACCGCCGGGAGACGGCCAGGTCTACGGCGTCTTCACGCCCGGCTATGTCGACGCGGCCCAGGTGCCGCACATCGCGGTGCACGCCGACGGCAGTCGCACCGACATCGCCTGCGCCACTGAGACTTTGGAGCTGGCACCCGCGGATACCCCCCAGCTGCCCGACCGGTTGCCGGCCGGCCCGACGCGACGGGTGCCGCTGGGCCGCATCGCGGGGGCGCGCAGCGGCGACAAGGGCGGCTCGGCGAACGTCGGCGTCTGGGTGCGCACCGACGAACAGTGGCGCTGGCTGGCCAACACGCTGACCGTCGAACTGTTCAAGGACCTGCTGCCCGAGGCGGCCGACTTCGACGTCACCCGCCATGTGTTGCCCAACCTGCGCGCGGTCAACTTCGTCGTCGACGGCATCCTGGGCCAGGGGGTCGCCTACCAAGCGCGCTTCGATCCTCAGGCCAAAGGACTGGGCGAATGGCTGCGCAGCCGCTACGTCGACATCCCCGAAAGGCTGTTGTGAATATCTGGACCACGCCGGAGCGCGAACAGTTGCGAAAGACGGTGCGCTCCTTCGCAGAACGCGAGATCCTGCCCAACGTCGACGAGTGGGAGCGCACTGGCGACCTGCCGCGCGAGCTACACCGTCGCGCCGGTGCGGCCGGCCTGCTGGGCGCCGGCTTTCCCGAGACGGTCGGGGGCGGAGGCGGGGACGGCGCCGACGCGGTGGTCATCTGCGAAGAAATGCATCAGGCCGGCACGCCCGGCGGCGTCTACGCGTCGCTGTTCACGTGCGGAATCGCGGTGCCGCACATGATCGCATCCGGCGACGAGCGGCTGATCGACGAGTTTGTCCGGCCTACCCTGGCCGGCGAGAAGATCGGATCGCTGGCCATCACCGAGCCCGGCGGCGGTTCGGACGTGGGGCACCTGCGAACCAGCGCCGTGTTGGACGGCGACCACTACGTGGTCAACGGCGCCAAGACCTACATCACCTCCGGAGTGCGCGCCGACTACGTCGTCACCGCGGTGCGCACCGGCGGTCCGGGCGCGGCCGGGGTCTCGCTGCTCCTGGTCGAGAAGGGCACACCCGGTTTCGAGGTAACCCGCAAGCTGGACAAGATGGGCTGGCGGTCCTCCGACACCGCCGAGCTGTCCTACACCGACGTGCGGGTGCCCCGGGCCAACCTGGTCGGCGCCCAGCACAGCGGATTCGCGCAGATCGCCCAAGCGTTCGTCGCCGAGCGGATCGGCCTTGCCGCGCAGGCATATTCGAGCGCGCAGCGGTGCCTTGACCTGACCGTGCAGTGGTGCCGCGATCGGGAGACGTTCGGTCGCCCGCTGATATCGCGCCAGTCGGTGCAGAACACGCTGGCCGAGATGGCCCGGCGCATCGACGTCGCCCGCGTCTACTCACGCCACGTGGTCGAGCGCCAGTTGGCCGGCGAGACCACCCTGATTGCATCCGTGTGCTTCGCCAAGAACACGGCCGTCGAAGCCGGGGAATGGGTTGCCAACCAAGCCGTTCAGCTGTTCGGAGGCATGGGCTACATGGCCGAATCCGAAGTCGAACGCCAATACCGGGACATGAGGATCCTGGGCATCGGCGGCGGAACCACCGAAATCCTCACCGCACTGGCCGCCAAGACCCTGGGATTCCAATCATGACGGTGTTGAAGTCCACCCTCGATCCGAAGGCCGACACCTACGCCGAGGCGGCGGCGGCGGCGAACACAAAGCTCGTCGAAATCGAGGCCGAGCTCGCCAAAGCGCTTGGGGGCGGCGGGCCCAAGTACGTCGAGCGTCATCACGCCCGCGGCAAGCTGACCGCCCGGGAACGCATCGAGCTGCTCGTCGACCCGGACTCCCCGTTCCTGGAACTGAGCCCACTGGCCGCCTACGGCAGCGCCTTTCAGATCGGCGCCAGCACGGTCACCGGCATCGGCGCGGTGTCCGGCGTGGAGTGCATGATCGTCGCCAACGACCCGACGGTCAAAGGCGGCACCAGCAATCCGTGGACGCTGAAGAAGATCCTGCGGGCCAACCAGATTGCCTTCGAGAACCGGCTTCCCGTCATCTCGCTCGTCGAATCCGGCGGCGCGGACCTGCCCACGCAGAAGGAAATCTTCATCCCCGGCGGGCGGATGTTCCGGGATCTCACCCGGCTGTCGGCGGCCGGCATCCCCACCATCGCGCTGGTGTTCGGCAACTCCACCGCGGGCGGCGCCTACGTCCCCGGCATGTCCGACCACGTGGTCATGATCAAGGAGCGTTCGAAGGTCTTCCTGGCCGGTCCGCCGCTGGTGAAGATGGCCACCGGCGAGGAGTCCGACGACGAATCCCTGGGCGGTGCCGAAATGCATGCCCGCACATCGGGTTTGGCGGACTACTTCGCCGTCGACGAGCTGGACGCGCTGCGGATCGGGCGCCGCATCGTTGCCAGGCTCAATTGGGTCAAGCAGGGCCCGGCGCCCAGTCCCGTGACGGAGCCGCTGTTCGACGCCGAGGAGCTGATCGGCATCGTGCCGCCGGATCTGCGCATCCCCTTCGATCCCCGCGAGGTGATCGCCCGCATCGTCGACGGCTCCGAATTCGACGAATTCAAGTCCATGTACGGCTCGTCGCTGGTGACCGGCTGGGCGAGGCTGCACGGCTATCCGCTGGGCATCCTGGCCAATGCGCGCGGCGTGTTGTTCAGTGAGGAGTCGCAGAAGGCCACCCAGTTCATCCAGCTCGCCAACCGCTCGGACACGCCACTGTTGTTCCTGCACAACACCACCGGCTACATGGTGGGCAAGGACTACGAAGAAGGCGGCATGATCAAACACGGATCGATGATGATCAACGCCGTGTCGAATTCGACCGTCCCGCACATCTCGCTGCTGATCGGCGCGTCCTACGGCGCCGGGCACTACGGCATGTGCGGGCGGGCCTACGATCCCCGGTTCCTGTTCGCCTGGCCCAGCGCCAAGGCCGCGGTGATGGGCGGCGCCCAGCTCTCGGGCGTGCTGTCGATCGTGGCGCGCGCGGCCGCCCAGGCCCGCGGGGATCAGGTCGACGAGGAAGCCGATGCGGCCATGCGGGCCGCCGTCGAGGGGCAGATCGAGGCCGAGTCGCTGCCGTTGGTGCTGTCCGGGATGCTCTACGACGACGGCGTCATCGACCCGCGGGACACCCGCACGGTACTGGGAATGTGTTTGTCCGCCATCGCCAATGGCCCGATCAAAGGGACGTCGAACTTCGGCGTCTTCCGGATGTGAGGCTCATGGGAATCACTCGAGTCCTGGTTGCCAACCGCGGCGAGATCGCCCGGCGGGTCTTCGCCACCTGCCGGCGCCTCGGCCTGGGCACCGTCGCCGTCTACACCGATCCCGACGCCGCCGCCCCGCACGTCGCCGAGGCCGACGCGCGGGTACGGCTGTCCAAGACCAATGACTACCTCAACGCCGAAGCGATCATCGCCGCGGCCCGCGCCGCCGGCGCCGACGCCGTACACCCGGGGTACGGATTCCTTTCCGAGAACGCCGAATTCGCGGCCGCGGTGCAAGAGGCCGGCCTGACGTGGGTCGGGCCGCCGGTGGACGCGGTGCGCGCGATGGGCTCCAAGATCGAGGCCAAGAAGCTGATGGCCGCCGCCGGCGTCCCGGTGCTCGACGAACTCGACCCCGACACCGTCACCGAGGACCAGCTGCCGGTGCTGGTCAAGGCGTCCGCGGGTGGCGGCGGTCGCGGCATGCGCGTGGTTCGCGAATTATCGTCGCTGCCAGGCGAAGTCGCCGCGGCGCAGCGTGAGGCGCAATCCGCGTTCGGCGACCCCACCGTCTTCTGCGAGCGCTACCTGCCCACCGGACACCACGTGGAGGTTCAAGTCATCGCCGACACCCACGGCACCGTGTGGGCCGTCGGGGAACGGGAGTGCTCGATCCAGCGCCGCCACCAAAAGATCATCGAGGAGGCGCCGTCGCCGTTGGTCGAGCGCACACCGGGGATGCGCGCCAAGCTGTTCGACGCGGCCCGGCTGGCGGCCGGCGCCATCGGTTACACGGGCGCCGGGACGGTGGAGTTCCTCGCCGACGACGAGGGCGAGTTCTACTTCCTGGAGATGAACACCCGGCTGCAGGTCGAGCACCCGGTCACCGAAGAGACCACCGGGCTCGATCTGGTCGAGCTGCAGCTCGCGGTGGCCGACGGCGACCGCCTCGATGCCGAACCCCCGGCCGGCAAAGGGTATTCGATCGAGGCCCGGCTCTACGCCGAGGATCCCGCGCACGGCTGGCAGCCGCAGGCCGGGCTGGTGCACACCATCGACGTGCCCTCGGTCGCAGCCGAGTTCGGCTCGCTGCGACGACAGACCGGGATCCGGCTGGACTCCGGCATCGTCGCCGGCTCGACGGTGTCGATCTACTACGACCCGATGCTGGCCAAAGTCATCTCCTATGCGCCGACGCGCCGACAGTCCGCGTTGGTGCTTGCCGATGCGCTGGCCCGCACCCGCCTGCACGGCCTGCGGACCAATCGCGAGCTGCTGGTAAACGTGCTTCGCCACCCGGCTTTTCTCGACGGCGCCACCGATACGGCGTTTTTCGACACGCACGGCCTGGCCGCGCTGTCCGCCCCGCTGGCCGACGACGCGACGGTCCGGTTGTCCGCGATCGCCGCCGCGCTCGCCGACGCCGCACACAATCGCGCGACGGCCGACGTGTTCGCCGCGGTCCCGAGCGGCTGGCGCAATCTGGCCTCCGGCTTCCAGGTCAAGAGCTACCGCGACGACGCTGACACCGAGCACCGGGTCGAATACCGGTTCACCAGAACCGGATTGGTGCTCGCGGGAGACGAGTCCGTGGGGTTGGTGTCGGCGACGCAAGATGAAGTCGTGCTATCCGACGCCGCGGGTGTCGCCTGCAGTTTCGCGGTTGCGCGCTACGGCCACGACATCCACGTCGATTCCGCGCGCGGGCCCGTTCACTTAATCGCGCTGCCACGGTTCCCCGAACCCGGTTCGGCCGTCGAGCAGGGATCCCTGGTGGCGCCCATGCCCGGCAACGTCATCCGCCTCGGTGCCGCGGTCGGCGAGGCCGTCACCGCGGGTCAGCCGCTGATCTGGCTGGAGGCGATGAAGATGGAGCACACCATCACCGCACCGACCGACGGCGTGCTCACCCAGCTCGACGTCACGGCCGGTCAGCAAGTCGAAGTCGGCGCAGTCCTCGCGCGAGTCGAGGCGCCGTTCCAAGAAGGAGATCCGAAATGACCGATACCAGCTTCATCGAGAGCGAGGAGCGCCAGGCGCTGCGCAAGTCGGTGGCCGCGTGGGCGTCTGGCTACGGCGCCGAGTACTACCTGAAGAAGGCGCGCGCTCACGAGCACACCGACGAGTTATGGTCCGAGGCAGGCAAACTCGGCTTTCTCGGGGTGAACCTGCCTGAGGCGTACGGCGGTGGCGGCGCCGGTATGTACGAGCTGTCGCTGGTGATGGAGGAGATGGCCGCCGCGGGGAGCGCACTGCTGCTGATGGTGGTGTCGCCGGCCATCAACGGCACGATCATCAGCAAGTTCGGTACCGAGGAGCAGAAGAAGCGCTGGATTCCCGCCATCGCGGACGGCTCGTTGACGATGGCCTTCGCCATCACCGAACCGGATGCCGGATCCAACTCGCACAAGATCATCACCACCGCCCGTCGCGACGGTAGCGACTGGATTCTCAAGGGCCAGAAGGTCTTCATCTCCGGCATCGACCAGGCGCAGGCGGTGCTGGTGGTGGCTCGCACCGAGGAGGCCAAAACCGGCAAGCTGCGCCCGGCGCTGTTCGTGCTGCCCACGGATGCTGCCGGCTTCACCTATACCCCCATCGACATGGAGCTGATCAGCCCCGAACGGCAGTTCCAGGTCTTCCTCGACGACGTCCGGCTGCCGTCGGATGCGCTCGTCGGGGCCGAGGACGCCGCTATCGCACAGCTTTTCGCGGGCCTGAACCCCGAGCGGATCATGGGCGCGGCCAGCTCGGTGGGCATGGGGCGGTTCGCGCTGGAGAGGGCCGTCGACTACGTCAAGACCAGGCAGGTCTGGTCCACCCCGATCGGTGCGCACCAGGGGCTGTCACATCCGTTGGCGCAGTGCCACATTGAGGTCCAGCTCGCCAAGCTGATGATGCAGAAGGCGGCGACGCTCTACGACAGCGGCGACGACATGGGCGCGGCCGAGGCCGCCAATATGGCCAAATACGCTGCGGCCGAGGCGGCTACGCGCTCGGTCGACCAGGCGGTGCAGTCGATGGGCGGCAACGGGCTGACGCAGGAATACGGCGTCGCCGCGATGCTGACATCCGCCCGGCTGGGCCGAATCGCCCCGATCAGTCGCGAGATGGTGTTGAACTTCGTCGCGCAGACATCGCTGGGCCTGCCTCGGTCGTACTGATGGATGCCGTCGTCGAATATTCGGTCGACGGGCACGTCGCCCGGCTGACGCTGAACTCGCCGCACAACCGCAACGCGCTGTCGACGGCTCTGGTCGATCAACTGCATCGGGGATTCCGCGACGCTGCCGCGGACCCGCAAGTGCGGGTGGTCGTGCTGGGCCACACCGGTGGCACCTTCTGCGCCGGGGCAGACCTGAGCGAGGCCGGCGACGGGGATCCGTTCGAGTTGGCCGTGGGCCGGGCCCGCGAAATGACCGCGCTGATGCGCGCCATCGTCGAATCGCCGCTGCCGGTGATCGCCGCGATCAACGGGCACGTCCGGGCCGGCGGGTTCGGGCTCGTCGGCGCGTGCGACATCGCGGTGACGGGTCCGCGCAGTACCTTCGCGCTGACCGAGGCGCGCATCGGGGTGGCGCCGGCGATCATCTCGCTGACGCTGCTGCCGAAGATGTCTTCGAGAGCCGCCGCCCGCTACTACCTCACCGGCGAGACGTTCGACGCCGCCGCGGCCGCGGAGATCGGGTTGATCACGATGGCGGCCGAGGACGTGGACGCCGCGGTAGCGAACTTGGTCGCCGACGTGAGCCGCGGCTCTCCACAGGGCCTCGCGGCATCGAAGGCGTTGACGACGGCCGCCGTGCTGGAAGGGTTCGATCGCGACGCTGAGCGGCTCTGCGAGGAGTCGGCGCGGCTGTTCGTCTCGGACGAAGCGCGGGAAGGCATGCTCGCGTTCCTGCAGAAACGTCCGCCTCGTTGGGCAAACGTCTAACTACCAGCGGGGATGGGGGAACGGGCCTGACGATCGAGCGCGGCCTGGGAGGAAGGTTGCAGTTTAGCCAACCCACTTGCAGCAAAACTTCTACGTCGTACGCTCGTGGATGATGAGCAACCCAGCGCAGCCCGAAGCAAACGACACACGCGACCAATCGTCGCGGGCGGGCGACACCGATCGCATCCAGATCGCGCAGTTGCTCGCTTACGCCGCCGAACAGGGCCGCCTGCAGCTCAAGGACTACGAAGACCGCCTGACCAAGGCATACGCCGCGACCACGTATGAGGAGCTGGACCAGCTGCGGGCCGACCTGCCGGGTTCGACGATGATCCCGCGCCGGGGCAGCAAGCTCAATCCGGCGCCCTCCACCCTGCTGCTGGCGTTGATGAGCGGATTCGAGCGTCGCGGCCGATGGAATGTCCCGAAGAAGCTGACCACCTTCACCCTCTGGGGCAGCGGGGTCGTGGACTTGCGTTACGCCGACTTCACCTCCACCGAGGTCGACATTCACGCGATCTCGATCATGGGCGTGCAGAACTTCCTGCTGCCCCCCGAAGTCAACGTCGAAATCCACGGACGCGGCGTGATGGGTGGCTTCGACCGCGCCGTCCTGGGCCAGGGCACGCCGGGAGCGCCGAAGGTCAAGATTCGCGGCTGGTCGTTCTGGGGCGGCGTCGGCATTAGGCGTAAGGCCCGCCGGTCCCGCGGGTAGTCACGACAGCCGCCCTTAGCGACGGCGCCGGGATCGCAGGTAGTCGCCCACCACCGCGGCGCCCAGCCCGTCGAGATCGGGCATCACGACACGTCCCTCCACGCGCCGCGCGACCTGGTCGATAAACCGGGCCAGGCCGGGGTCGCTGCCCAGCCGGAAGATTGTGACTTGCGCGCCGAGCCGGGCCATCTCGTCGAACCCGCGCACGGTGTGCGCAATGGTCCGCGGATGCGGCGGATAGTCGAAAAACACCGCGGAAGACCCGTCACCGTCGAAGTCCTCCAGATGCGCGGTCGGCTCGCCGTCGGTCACCACCAGCACGACGGGCTGCGCGTTGGGGTGCCGGCGCAGGTGACGCCCGGCCAGCGCGAGTGCGTGATGCAGGTTGGTGCCCTGCTCGTAGACGCCTTCCAGGCCGGTCAGCTCCGCCGCGGTCACCGTCCGGGCGTACCGGCCAAACGCGATGATCTGCAACGCATCCGACCGAAACCGCGTGCATACCAGATGATTGAGCGCGAGCGCCGTCTGCTTCATCGGCAGCCAGCGGTTCTCCATCACCATCGAAAACGAAGTGTCCACCAACAGCGCCACCGCCGCCTGGGTGCGCGTTTCGGTCTCGGAGACCTCCACGTCGTCGACGGTTATCCGGATCGGTCCGGCCCCGTCCTCCAGCGTCGCGGTTCCCGCCTGCCGCAGCACCGCATTGGTCAGCGTGCGCGAGATGTTCCACGGCTCGGTGTCACCGAATTGCCAGGGCCGGGTGGCGCCGGTCAGCTCGCCGGCGGCCCCCGCCCGACGATGATCACGCTCACCATGCCGACCGGAAAGCTGTTGCGCCACATCGCGTAACGCCGTCTCGCCGAGCCTGCGCATGGCCTTCGGGGAAAGCCGCCACTGGCCATCGGAACCACGATCCAGGAAACCCTGGTTCACCAGCGCGCGTTCCAGTTCGGCGAGCGTTCGGGCGTCGACGGCGGCGTCGTCGCCAAGCTGACGGGCCAGCGCGTCGAGATCGACGTCGTCCATCGTGGCGCCCGGATAGCTCTGCGAAAGCTGCTCGGCCAGCTGCTCCAGCTCGGCGATGTCGGACAGCGCCTGAGTCCCCTCACCCATGCCGAACGGGTTGTCACCGGAGAACTGCTCGGAGCCGGTCCAGTCCTCCCCCGGCCGAGCGGCCTGCAGGTGCGCGTCGAGCCGATTCAGCGCGTTCATCAACGACGGTGAACCAAATGCCTGCTGCGCCAAGGCATCCAGTTCGGCCCGCTGCTCGGGGCTCAGGCTGTTGCGGAAACGCTGCGCGGCGGCGGCGCGCTTGGCCAGCGAGTCCAGCAGCTCCTCGACATTGCGCGGGTTCTCCGGGAAGAATTCGCCGTGCTTGCCCATGAAGTCTTGGAAGTCCTGTTGCGTGTCCTCACCGCGGGCGTGCTTGTCCAGCAGCTCGTTGAGGTCATCCAGCATCTCGCTGACGCGCTGGCGATCCTCTTCGGTGGCGCCCTCCAGCGCCTGTTTCATACCCGCGAAGCGCTGGTCCAGCATCTCGCGGCCGAGCAAATCCTTGATCTGCTCGTACTTTTCGCGCGCCTCGGCGCTGCGCCAGTTGTAGTCGGAAAGCTCCTGAACAGCTTTGGCCGGCGAGGCCGGCAGCGAGTCCAGCTGCAGTTCGCCGAAGCGGGCGTCGTCGTCGAGGGCGCGGGCCAGCTCCTTGCGTTCGGCTAGCACGGCCTCGTCGAGCAGCTTTTTGATCTCCTGCAGCGTGCCGTCCAAGTTGTTGCGGCGCAACAGGTCCCGTCGTCTGCGGTTGGCCTCGGCCGCGAGCCGGTCGGCGCCGGGCATGTTCTTGGTGCCGCGGCGAAGCAGCTCGGACAGCGCGCGGCGCGGCGATGTGCCGGCCATGACATCCTGCCCGATCTGCTCGAGCGCCTCGCGCAGATCCACCGGCGGGGCCAGCGGGTCGGGCCCGCCGGTGTACGCCGAGTAGCGCGACGAGTGCCCTTTAGCCATAAACGGTTTGGCCCTCCCCGGACACCTTGTCGATCCGCTTGGCCAAGTACAGCGCCTCCAGCGCGAGTTCCAGTGCCGCGGCACGCTCGCCTTCGGATTCGGCGCCCAGCTTTTTCGCGATCTTGTCGACCACCGGCAGCCCCGGCACCGCCGCCAGCACGTCCTTGGCCGACACCCGCTCACCCGTCGTCACCGCCGAACCGGCCTCGACCGCGGCCACCAGCGAGCCGACGTCGATGCCGCCGAGGACCCGCGACGCGGTATCGGCGGTCGCGCGGCGCAACAGGTGTTCGAGCACCGCCTGTTCGCGACCTTCCTCGCCGGACTCGAATTCCAGCTTGCCGCGCAGCACGTCGATCACTGTGCCGAGGTCGACCACGCGGGCCACGGGATCGGTCTCCCCCAGCACCGCCCCGCGATGCCGCGCGGCGGCCGCGACGGTCTCGGCAGCGGCGATCGCGAACCGCGCCGACACCCCCGAGCGCTGGTCGACCGAACTGGACTCGCGCAGGTAGCGGGCGAACCGGGCCATCACCTGGACCAGGTAGTCGGGGACCTGCGCGCTCAGGTGTGCCTCCTGGGTGATCACGCCCACCTCGGCCTCGAGCTCCAGCGGGTAATGCGTCCGGATCTCCGCGCCGAAGCGGTCCTTGAGCGGCGTGATGATGCGGCCTCGGTTGGTGTAGTCCTCGGGGTTCGCACTGGCCACCACCAACACGTCCAGCGGCAGGCGCAGCGTGTAGCCGCGGACCTGGATGTCGCGCTCCTCCATGACGTTGAGCATCGACACCTGGATGCGCTCGGCGAGATCGGGCAGTTCGTTGACCGCCACGATGCCGCGGTGGGCCCGCGGGATCAGCCCGTAGGCGATGGTCTCCGGGTCGCCGAGGCTGCGGCCCTCGGCCACCTTGATCGGGTCGATGTCACCGACCAGGTCGGCCACGCTGGTGTCGGGCGTAGCGAGCTTCTCGGTATAGCGTTCGCTGCGGTGCTTCCAGGCCACCGGCAGGTCGTCGCCGAGCGTGGCGGCCCGCCGGATCGACTCGGGTGTGATCGGCGTGTAGGGATGCTCACCCAATTCGGCACCGCCGATCACCGGTGTCCACTCGTCGAGCAGCCCGGCCAGCGCCCGCAACAACCGGGTCTTGCCCTGGCCGCGTTCGCCCAGCAGGACGAAGTCGTGGCCGGCGATCAGCGCCCGCTCCACCTGCGGCAAGACGGTGTCGTCGAAACCCAGGATGCCTGGCCAGACCTCATCGCCCTCGGCCAACGCGGTCAGCAGGTTCTCTCGGATTTCCTGCTTGACTCCGCGTTCACGATGGCCGCTTGCGCGCAGTTCGCCGACCGTGCGGGGCAGGTTATTCGGTGATGCCACCTCTCCAAGCTACGCGTTGGCCACCCGCATCACAGTGCGGGCGTTCAGTGAGCGAAGTGCCGGGCGCCGGTGAGGTACACGGTGACGCCGGCCTTGGCGGCGGCCTCGGTCACCTCGTCGTCGCGCACCGATCCCCCCGGATGCACTATCGCCTTGACCCCGGCGGCGGCCAGCGTCTCGAGTCCGTCGGGGAACGGAAAGAAGGCGTCGGACGCCGCGACCGCGCCCCGGACCCGGTCGCCGCCGCGGGCAACGGCCAGCCGCGCGGCGTCGACGCGGTTTACTTGACCCATCCCGACGCCGATGGTGGCGCCGTCCGCCGCGATCACGATCGCGTTCGACTTGACCGCGCGGCAGGTGCGCCACGCAAAGACCAAGTCGGTCAACGTCTCCGGGCCGGCCGGTGAGCCGGTCGCCAAAGTCCAGTTCGCGGGATTGTCACCGTGTGCATCCAGCTCGTCGCGCTGCTGCATCAGCAGCCCCCCGCTGACGGGCCGCAGCTCGGTCCCCCCGGTCAGCGGCTCGGAGGCCACCAGCACCCGAATGTTCTTCTTCCGTGTCAGCACGTCCAGGGCGCCCGGCGCGTACGCGGGCGCGACGATCACCTCGGTGAAGATGGTGCTCACGTATTCCGCCATCTCGACGCTGACTTCGGAGTTCGACGCGATGACTCCCCCGAAGGCGCTCAGCGGATCGCACTCGTGCGCCTTGCGATGCGCATCCGCGACCGACACCGACGAGATGGCGATCCCACATGGGTTGGCGTGCTTGATGATTGCCACACACGTCTGTTCGTGGTCGAAGGCCGCCCGCCACGCCGCGTCGGCGTCGGTGAAGTTGTTGTAGGACATCTCTTTTCCGTGCAGCTGCTCCGCCTGCGCCAGGCCCGGCCAGGCGCCGGGGTCGCTGTAGAGCGCGGCCTGTTGGTGGGGGTTCTCGCCGTAGCGCAGCATCGCCGAACGGCGCCAGCCGCGAGCGAACCATTCGGGAAACGCCGTCGGTGGATGTTCGGGCGCCAGCGTCGACTCCATCCAGCTCGCGACGGCGATGTCGTACTCCGCGGTGTGCTGAAACGCCAGCGACGCCAGCTTTTTACGCTCGGCAAGGCTGAATCCGCCGTTCCGCACCGCGGCGAGCACCCCGTCGTATCCGAGTGGGTCGGTGACGACGGCCACGCTGGGATGGTTTTTCGCGGCCGCCCGGACCATCGACGGCCCGCCGATGTCGATCTGCTCGACGCATTCATCGATGCCGGCACCGGAGTCGACGGTCTGGCTGAACGGGTACAGGTTGACGACCACCAGTTCGAAGGCCGCGATCCCCAGCTGCTCGAGCGCCGCGGCGTGTTCGGGTTTGCGCAAGTCGGCCAGCAGGCCGGCGTGCACCCGCGGGTGCAGCGTCTTGACCCGGCCGTCGAGCACCTCCGGGAAGCCGGTCAGTTCCTCGACGGGTGTGACCGGAATACCTTCGCCGGCAATGGTTTTGGCCGTTGATCCGGTCGAGACGATTTCGACGCCCGCCGCACTCAGCCCCCGGGCCAGGTCGGCCAACCCGGTCTTGTCGTAGACGCTGATCAGCGCGCGGCGAATCGGCCTTCTTGACTCATCGGTGCTTGCTGTGCTCATCCCAGGGTCGCCTTTCGTCCGATCCAGGTCACGCCGCGCGTCGCGATCGCGGCCACCACATCCACCAGCAGCTGCCGTTCGGTGACCTTGATGCGTTCGTGCAGTGTCTCTTCGGTGTCGCCGTCCAGCACCGGAACTGATTGCTGCGCCAATATCGGCCCGGTGTCGGTGCCGGCGTCCACCAGGTGCACCGTACAGCCTGTGACCCGTACGCCATAGGCCAGCGCTTCGGGCACCGCGTGCGCCCCGGGAAACGCCGGCAGCAGCGCCGGATGGGTATTGAGTATGCGACCGAGGTACCGCGAAAGAAACTGTGGTCCAAGTAGTTTCATGAATCCGGCGGACACGATCAAATCCGGCGCGTGCGCCGCGGCGGCCTCGGTGATGGCGGCGTCCCAGGCGTCGCGGTCTGAGTGATCGCCGAGCCGGACGGTGAAGGTGGGCACGGACGCCGCCTGAGCGATCTCCAGCGCCAGGCAGTCGCGATCGGCACCGACGGCGACCACCCGAGCCGGATAGTCGCCGACCGCGGCGGCGAGTAGCGAGTTCAGTAGCGAACCGGTCCCCGATGCGAGCACCACGAGCCGAGCCGGTGCGCTCGGGGGCACGTGGAGCGGTTGCTGCACACCGGCGAGCCTACTGTCTTCGAACCAGCCGCCGAGCGTGACGCCACCGTCACATTCGAGGAGGGGCGCCTACTCTTCGCGGTTGCCCTCGGCGGGCGGCGGGAGCGGCTCATCGGCGTCCGGCTGCGCGGCTTCCGGCTCGTCGACGTCCGACTCGGCGACTTCCGGCTCGTCGACTCCCGACTCGGCGAAAGCGCCGGCGAAGTCCGCGGGTTCATCGGCCGCGGGGACGGGTTCGGGTCGCCTGGGCCGCCTCGGCCGACGCCGGATCCCCCCGGCCATCACCACCGTGACCCCGCCGACGACCGCGAACCAGAAAAACACGCCGACGACCAGGGCTCCCTGGTCTACGCCGACATCGCCGAAGTTGCCCAGCCGTCCGCTCCCGCCGTACGCGACCAAGGACATGGCCAGCGCCCCGGCGACGGACGCGACCAGCAGCTTGGCCATCGCCGGAACCGGTGGGAGCGGACGCCGCGCGCATTGTTGCCCGACCGCTACCCCCGACGCCGCGCCGATGATGAGCAGCGCGACCCAGACCGGCCCGAGGGGCGGCGTGGGTGCGGCGGCCAGCACCGGCAGCGCGGGGATGTCGCCGCCGAACACCGTGAACGAACTGAACGTCGCGAAGCCAAGATGCGCGCTGGAACCGACCGCGACCGCCGCGGTGCCGACGATGACGTTGGGTGCGTACAACACCGACAACACGGTGAGATTGAACTGACCCCAGATCGAATCGGTGATCCCGTAGAGCTCTTGCATCGTCGCCCAGTGCACGACCAGCGACCCGGCCGTCACCATGCCGGACAGCCCGACCAACGCCAACACGCCCGCCGCCGCGGCACGCGCCGAATCCGCCAACCAGTTGGGCAGCGGAGAAGCGCTCAGCGCCCGTCGGCCCACCCGGGACGACACACCGATCGCGGCACCGATGGTGTGCACCACCAGCACGCTGGCGAAAGCGCGCAGGGCGCTTGGTGTCTGCAACTCCGTGATCACCGACGACGCGTCGTGAATCACCGCCAGCGCGATCGCCGCCATCAGCAACGGCCCGCCCAGCGCCGACGCGACAACCCAGCGGACGACGAGCCACGACGAGGACGGGGCGGTGGCCCGCGCGGTGCTGCGCGCGGTGGCCCACACCATCAATATGACCGGCAGCAGCGGCATGACGCCCAGTTCGCGGCCGCCGATGGAGATCGGCACCTGGTGCACACCGAGCCACATGCTGGCGATGGCGCCCAGCGCTCCGGTCATGTCGCTGTTGGCGATCAGCAGCTGCAGCAGCACGACCGCGGCGATGATGACCAACGCCACCACGGCCGGGCCGAACGCGACCCTGACGAGGTCACGCGCTTGACGAGCGCCCGCCGCCCGGTTGTCCTCCACTCCTGTCACTCTTGGCGAACGTGCCCGACTAGGCGCGTAGGCGCGCGGTTAGCTCGGCGCCGGTCCAGCCGGTGATGAGGGCGACTGCTCCTGGCCCTGGCCGGAAGGCTGCTGGTCGCCTGCCTGGTTCGGCGCGCCGGGTGGCGGGCTGAAGCTCGGGAAGCCGGTGGGCGGGGTGGACGACCCCTGCGGCTGGGCGCCGAATCCGCCGCTCGGCGGGTTGGTCGGGACCGCGCTCTGGGTCGGAGCCTGGCTCGGCTGATAACCGCCGTACTGCGATCCATAGGGGGAAGCCTGCGGGTTGTGCGACTGCGGCGCAACGTGCTGCTGGGCGCCCTGCTGACCGTAGTACCCGCCGGGCTGCTGAGCGCCGTACCCGTATTGCCCGTACTGGCCGTACTGCGCGTAGGGGTCGTATTTGGGCCGTGGGGCCGGCGGGGTGATGACACCCGCATCCAAAAGGATGACCACGACGGCCGCGATCGCCTGGAAGACGCTGCATGCCACCAGGGGCCACATCGCCCAGCCGATCGCGAAACCGGCCGGCGTGTTGATCGTCTCCGAGATCGCGAGTAGTGCGCCCAGTGAAGCGATTACAGCGACGACGCCCGCGTAGCTCTTTGCCTTGGGCAGCAGGCTCAGCCCGGCGAGCAACGCGGCCAGCACGGCGACGAGGACCGCGGTGCCCGCGTCACCGGCGCGTCCGCCGGCGCCCGGCCCGAGGTCGGCGCCGAGCGTGAAGGTCGGCCCGAAGTTCAGCAGGTACACCCCCAGGCCGAGCACCACCACCGCGATGTTCAGGTAAAGCGGAAGGTTGCTTTCACCGGTTTCGTCCTTGGCGAACGACGGTGTGGCGCCTGGGTAGGAGCCCCCGGGTTGCGTAGGTGGGTATCCGGGACTACCGGGCGAGTAGGTCATGGCTCCTCCTGTTGCTTGCAGTGCCTTTGCTTCAGCGGCGCCACGCCACCGTTGCAGTGCGACGCTGTGCTCGCGCGCGCGGATCCATAGTCGCCGGGACTTGCTGCGCTTGCGGTGCGACGCGATCGATCAACCACGCTAGCGCACATTCCGGTGCCGGTGCCGATGCCACCGGCCGTCGGCGCGAGCAGCGCCGATTCACCGCCGCTTGCCCACGGTAGGTAGAACACGTTCTAATTCTGTGCATGGATTACGGCCTTGTGCTTTTTACCAGCGACCGTGGCATCACTCCGGCGGCGGCCGCCAAGCTCGCCGACGACCATGGCTTTCAGACGTTCTACGTGCCAGAACACACCCATATCCCCATCAAGCGCGAGGCGGCGCACCCGACGACCGGTGACGCGTCGCTGCCGGACGATCGGTACATGCGCACGCTAGACCCATGGGTCAGCTTGGGCGCGGCGTGCGCGGTCACCTCGCGGGTGCGGTTGTCCACGGCGGTGGCGCTGCCCGTCGAACACGACCCGATCACGCTGGCGAAAAGCATCGCCACCCTGGACCATCTGTCCGGCGGCCGGGTCAGCCTCGGCGTCGGTTTCGGCTGGAACACCGACGAACTCGCCGACCACAACGTGCCACCCGGGCGTCGCCGCACCATGCTGCGCGAATACATCGAAGCGATGCGCTCCCTGTGGACGGAAGAGGAAGCCGCGTACGACGGAGAATTCGTCAAGTTCGGTCCCAGCTGGGCCTGGCCCAAGCCGGTGCAGTCCCACATTCCGGTGCTGGTGGGCGCCGCTGGCAACGAGAAGAACTTCAAGTGGATCGCTCGTAGCGCCGACGGATGGATCACCACCCCGCGCGACTTCGACATCGACGAGCCGGTGAAGCTTTTGCAGGACACCTGGGCGGCCGCCGGCCGCGACGGCGCCCCACAGATCGTCGCGCTGGACTTCAAGCCGGTGCCCGAGAAGCTGGCCCACTGGGCCGAGCTCGGGGTGACCGAGGTGCTGTTCGGCCTCCCGGACCGGCCCGACGACGAAATCGCCGCCTACGTCGAGCGATTGGCCGGCAAGCTCGCCGCCCTCGTCTAGAAACCGCGAGCAGACGCAGAATCGCACCAAGCCTCGTCGGGGAATGCGATTCTGCTGGGGGTACCTCCCGCTTGCGGGGGACTGCTCGTTGGGAAGAGGTCAGCCGGGCGTGCAGCGGTTGCCGTAGTCGAAGGAGCGCACCCGAACCGGACTCCCCAGCGGGTCGCCGTCGGTCAGCAGCGCGATCAATTCGGCGTCCTCGGTGGTCGACAGGAATCGGGTGCCGTCGGCGTCCAGCCGCCCGACGATGATTCCGGTCAGCCGACCGGAATCGCGCCGCACGGTGTAGGTCTCGATGGTGGCGGCGCCGTCGGCCGCCTCGGTCACCGCCACCGTCGGCGAGCTGCCGATCTGCGCCTGCAGCGCGGCGCTGCGATCCGGCTTCCATTCCGTCGGGGTGGTGGAGTAGACGCCGACCGAGTACTTGCTCAAGATGCCGCCGTTGGCGCCGACGAGGCCGAATTGCCCTGGCGCGCTTCGCATTCGGGCCACCGTCTCGGCGACACCGTGCATCGAATAATTGTTGCCGGCACCGCCGAAAAACGGCAGCCCACCTGTCAGAGTCAGTCCGCGTGGATCGTCGGGCGCGAGGCCCATGCCGTCGCAAACGTTGAACACCGGAACCGGAAAGCAGCTGTACAGGTCGAAGGTGGCGACGTCGTCGAGACCGATGCCGGCCACGTCCAGCGCCTCGCGCACCGCCATGACGGCCGACGGCGCATGCCCCAGGTCCGGGCGTTCCAGCAGCGGCTGTTCCTCCAGGTCGGCGTGGCCGTGCAGGTAAACCCAGTTCTCCTCCGGCACTCCCAGCCGCCGCGCGGACTCGACCGACATCACCAGTGCGGCCGCACCCTGGTTGACCTGATCGCGAGCGACCAGCAACCGCGGGTACGGATCCGAGATCATCCGGTTGCTCTCGGTCACGGTGATCAGCTCGTCGACGGTCCGTTCCACCGGCGCGGCGGCAAACGGATTGCCCGCGGCGACCTTGGTGAACGGCGCGAACAGCTCGCCCATCCGACGCAGGTATTCCGTTGGGCCCAGCCCGGTTTCGGCGCGACGGGCATTCTCCAGCAACGCATACTGCGTCGGCGCGTCGACCAGGCCATGGATCACCGTGTAGCGCGTGACGAGTCGGTCCAGGCCGTAGCCCCGGTCTTCGAGTGAACCGTCGACGGTCTCGGAGAAGTCCGGGCGGTTGTCGGCCCCGGCGAAGTAGCGCGTGGTCGAAGTGGCATCGGAGCCAAAGATCAGCGCGACTTCCGAACGACCACAAGCGATCTCGCCGGCCAGCTCGGTGATCAGGTGCTGCGGGCCCTGACCCCCCACAACCTCGAGGATGGCGCGGGCGGGGTCCGCACCGATCCGGTTGGCCACCGAGCGCGGATAGTTGTTCGACTTGCCCAGCACCGGTTGGGCCGGCCCGGAAATCTCGAATTGCCTTACGCCGGCGACGGTGTCGATCGTCGCCGCAACCTTGGCGACATCGGCGCCGCAGTCGTCCAGCGCGGCGCGCGCCGCCGCGGCGGCCAATTCCACGCCCGACATCGCGCGGTAGTAGGCGTCGTCGATGCGTTCCGCCGACTGCCCGACTCCGACGACGACGGGCGTACGCGGATCCAGTGTCACGTGCGAACCTGTCGCTACAGGCTCTGCAGAATCTCCCGGGCCAGCGCCGCCGTCTCCGACGGGGTCTTGCCGACCTTGACCCCGGCCGCCTCCAAGGCTTCTTTCTTGGCGGCCGCGGTGCCCGAGGAGCCGGACACGATCGCGCCCGCGTGGCCCATCGTCTTGCCTTCTGGCGCAGTGAATCCCGCGACGTAGCCGACGACCGGCTTGGACACGTGCGCCTTGATGTAGTCGGCCGCGCGCTCCTCGGCGTCACCGCCGATCTCACCGATCATCACGATGACCTTAGTGTCGGGATCCTTTTCGAACGCCTCGATCGCGTCGATGTGGGTGGTGCCGATGACCGGGTCACCGCCGATCCCGATGGACGTGGAGAAGCCGAAATCGCGTAGCTCGTACATCATTTGGTAGGTCAGCGTGCCGGACTTGGATACCAGCCCGACGGGACCCGGCCCGGTGATGTTGGCGGGAGTGATGCCCACCAGCGCCTGGCCCGGGGTGATGATGCCGGGACAGTTCGGGCCGATGATGCGGGTCTTGCTTCCCTTGTGCTGGTTGTAAGCCCACGCATATGCGCTGTCCTGCACCGGGATTCCCTCGGTGATGACCACCAGCAGCGGGATCTCGGCGTCGATGGCCTCGATGATGGCGTCCTTGGCGTACACCGGTGGGACGAACACGATCGAGACGTCGGCGCCGGTCTTCTCGATGGCCTCGACCACGCTGCCGAACACCGGCAGCTCGACGGGCTTGTCGTTGACGTCTTTGTGCGCGACCGTGGTGCCGGCCTTGCGGGCGTTGACTCCGCCGACGATGTGCGTGCCGGCCTTGAGCATGCGCGCGGTGTGCTTGGTGGCCTCGGCGCCGGTGATGCCCTGCACGACGACCTTGTTTTCGGCGGTCAGAAATATAGCCATGGGGTCATGCTTCCTTTCAGGCGCTCGCCAGCTCGGCGGCCTTGTCGGCGGCCTCGTCCATCGTCGGCACCAGCGTCACGAGCGGGTGGTTGGCCTCGGCAAGGATGCGCCGGCCTTCGTCGACGTTGTTGCCGTCCAACCGAACCACCAGGGGCTTGTTGGCCTCGGCGCCCAGGATTTCCAGGGCCTTCACGATCCCGGTCGCCACGGCGTCGCAGGCCGTGATGCCGCCGAACACGTTGACGAACACACTCTTGACCTGCTTGTCGCCCAGCACCACGTCCAGGCCCGCGGCCATCACCTCGGCCGACGCGCCGCCGCCGATGTCCAGGAAGTTGGCCGGCTTGACCCCGCCGTGCTTTTCCCCGGCATAGGCGACCACGTCGAGGGTCGACATCACCAAGCCCGCGCCGTTGCCGATGATGCCGACCTCGCCGTCGAGCTTGACGTAGTTGAGGTCGTGCTCCTTGGCCTTGAGCTCCAGCGGGTCGGTCGCGTCGCGGTCCTCGAACTCGACGTGGCCGGGCTGCCGGAAGTCGGCGTTGGCGTCCAGGGTGACCTTGCCGTCCAGCGCCAGAATCCGGTCGTCGGGGGTGCGCACCAACGGGTTCACCTCGACCAGCGTGGCGTCCTCACCGACGAAGAGCTCCCACAGCTTGGAGATGGTGACCGCGGCGGCGTCGAGCACCTCGGCCGGCAGGTGGCCCTGCTCGGCGATGGAACGCGCGGTGGCCAGGTCCACGCCCTTGACGGCGTCGACCGGGACCTTGGCCAGCCGGTCGGGCTTGGTGGCGGCGACTTCTTCGATCTCCATGCCGCCCTCGACCGAGCACATCGCCAGGTAGGTGCGGTTGGCGCGGTCGAGCAAGAAGGAGATGTAGTACTCCTCGGCGATGTCACTGGCCTCGGCGACCAACAGCTTCTTGACGACGTGACCCTTGATGTCCAGGCCGAGGATGTTCTTGGCGTGTTCGTAGGCGTCTTGGGGTGTCGCTGCGTACTTGACGCCACCCGCCTTGCCCCGGCCGCCGATCTTGACCTGCGCTTTGACCATCACCGGCGCGCCGATCTCCTCGGCGATGGCCTGAGCGCCCTCGGCGGTGTCCGTCACCCGGCCGGGCGTACTCGGTACGTTGTGCTTGGCGAATAATTCTTTGGCTTGATACTCGAAAAGGTCCATGGGCTCACTGTCTTCGCTCGGCTTACTGCAAGTCCTGTACGTAGGCGGCGCCGCATCCGGCAACACGCACGGACGAACTGTATCCACCCGTCGAACGGTTGCCATCGCCGCATCCCACCGATGTGGCACAGCTCACGAGACAGCGCGAAGCCCGAAACGTGATGCGGATCACAATATCCGTCCGGAATTTCGCCCGAGGTTGCAAGCCCCGTCCGTAAACCGATACCTTCCTTAGGTCCAGATAACGTTATGGTCACGATACGAGGACATTCCAGCTTGTCCCAGCACCGTTTGACTCGTTCTGCTGCCGAAACATCCGGCGTGGTGAGAGTGAGTCGTGCAGCGGGAGCCCATTGGACAGAGCCGCACGGCAACGAAGTCACCGAGATTCTTCCGCTCGACGGGTTCGACTTCGACAGCCTCGAATTCGCCGACGATTGCGGCGAACTGCACGACCTCGACTTCAGCAACGACTCGACGTTCGACAACGCAGCCCAGGTTCTGCTGGCCCCCGAGCTGGACGACCTGCACGACGTGGACGACCTGGCCCCGCTCCTGCTTGCCGCTCCCGCCGCGGTGCCGGTCTCGGTGCGATTCCAGCCCGACCCAGATGTGCCTCGCCCCTATCAGTCGGACATCACCGACGTCATCTCCGTGGTTCGCCGCGGCGGGCAGCACCGCAAAGAGCCGACGAGCGCGGCCAAGGGCCGGCTGCTGATCTCGGCGATGGCGGCCGGCGCGGCGGCCGCGGCGGCCCATACCGCGACCAGCCACGCCGAAGTCCCCAAGACCGACGCCGTGCTCACCGCCAACGCGTCGGCCCTCACCGGCGGGTCGAGCAGCAACGCCACCCGCGGCGCCCAGGTGATCGCGGTCCAGCCGGCGGCGAACACCGTCGTGCACAACGCGGAACTGGCCCACGGTGTCGCGTACGCCAACGATCGCGCGCAGCGCGAAGCCCGACTGCAACAGCCGCTCTACGTCATGCCCACGCACGGGATATTCACGTCGAACTTCGGCTACCGCTGGGGGGTTCTGCACGCCGGCATCGACCTCGCCAATTCGATTGGGACGCCGATCTATGCGGTATCCGACGGCGTGGTCATCGAGGCCGGGCCGGCCGCCGGCTACGGGGCGCTGGTCAAGGTGCGCCATGCCGACGGCACCGTCACGCTCTACGGCCACGTCAACACCACGACCGTGAGCGCCGGCGAGCGCGTGATGGCCGGTGACCAGATCGCCACCATGGGCAATCGCGGCAATTCCACCGGGCCGCATCTGCATTTCGAGGTGCTGCAGGGGGGCAGCGAACGGATCGACCCGGTGCCGTGGCTGGCCAAGCGGGGCATCTTCGTCGGCAACTACGCTGGATGAGGTGACCGCGCCGAACGATCCGCCTCCCGCCGCGCACCTGTCCGAACCACCGGAGCCACCCTCCGAATCACGCACCCGCATCATCCGGCGCGCACCCACGGGACCGATTCCGACCGTCCCGGAGTCGCCGACCACCCAGATTCCGCCACAACCGCCTTACCGGGGTGCCGCCCCTGCCGGCCCGCGCGGCGGCCTCGGCCCGCAGGCCGGCGAGCCCAGCGGCCGGACGGCGGCCGCAGGCTGCGCCGTCGCCATCGTCAGCGGATGGGCCACGTCGGTGGTGGCCACTGATTTGATCGCCGGCTGGTGGAAGACCGACCGGTTGTTCTGCATCGCGGTCGCGTTTCTCGCCCTGGTGTTCGCGTCGACGACCATCGCAGGCGTGATCGTGCTGCTGCAGGGCCGGTCCTTGGGGCGCTATCTCATCGTGGCCGGCGCGGTGGTCGCGGTGCTGACCTACGGCGGCGTGTTCATCGCGGGCGCGCGCGTCGCGTGGATCGTGCACGCGCTCCCGCTGCTGCCGATCGCCAGCGCGGTTTTGGTGATGCACCCGCGGACGAAGCGCTGGCTCGAGGACTAACGTCCCCGCGCCGGCCCGCGCGCGGCGCGGTCAGAGTTTGCTGACCGGCGCGTGGTTGTGCATCAGCTTCACCCGTCCTGAGCTGCCGAAATCGATCAGCGACATGGCCGATTCGCCGACGCCGGAGACCTCCTCGACCCGGCCCAGCCCGTACTTGTCGTGGGTAACCCGGTCACCGGGCTGCAGCACCAGCAGCGGCCGTTTGCCCGCCCCCGAGCGGGTCGGCGCCGCGCGCGGTGCACCGAACCGGCCGGCCCCGCTGACCGGAGCGCTGAACGACGGGGTGGGCGCGCTGCGCCGCCAGTCGATGAGCTCCTGCGGGATCTCGCGAAGGAACCGGGACTCCGGATTGAGCATGGGCTGTCCCCACGAGGACCGGACGATGGCCCGGCTCACGTACAGCCGCTGGCGGGCCCGGGTGATGCCGACGTAGGCCAGCCGCCGCTCCTCGGAGAGCTCCGTTGGATCGTCGAGCGCCCGCATGTGCGGGAACATCCCGTCCTCCCAACCGGTGACGAACACCACCGGGAATTCCAGACCCTTCGCGGTATGCAGCGTCATCATCGTGACCATGCCGGCGCCCTCTTCGGGGATCTCGTCGCTGTCGGAGACCAGTGACACCCTTTCCAGGAACGCCGCCAGCACACCGGTGTCCGGCACGTCTTCGTCCTCGGTCTGCAGAGACTCGTCGAGCGCGGCAGCATTGGCCTGATCGATGCTGAATTCGTGTGCGACGCTTACCAGTTCGTTCAGGTTGTCCAGCCGGGCCAATTCCTGCGGATCGCTCGAGGATTCCAGCTCCCTGCGGTATCCGGTGCGCTCCAGCACCAACTCGACCAGATCGCCGAGGTCGTCGTCGAGGCGTCCCCGCAGATCGTCGAGCATCTCGACGAATCCCGAGATCGCCTTCTCGGCACGGGTATTGAGCATCGGCACCCTACCCTCGGCCGCGGCGACGAGCGCATCGGCGAAGCTTGCCCCGGTGTTCTCGGCATACACGGCCACGCACGCCTCGGCGCGATCGCCGATGCCCCGGCGCGGGGTGTTGAGGATGCGCCGCATGCTGACCGCATCGCCGGGATTGTCCAGCACCCGCAGGTAGGCCACGATGTCGCGGATCTCCTTGCGCTCGTAAAAGCGCACTCCCCCAACGACTTTGTATGGAATCCCGGCGCGGATGAACACCTCTTCCAGCGACCGCGACGAGTTGTTGGTGCGGTAGAAGACGGCGACGTCGTTATAGGTGATCTCGCCGCGCTCGGCGAGTGCGTCGATTTCTTCGGCGACGAACCTGGCCTCGTCGTGTTCGTTGTCGGCGACGTAGCCGACGATCAGCTCGCCTTCCCCGGCGTCGGTCCACAACCGCTTCTCCCGGCGCCCGGAGTTGCGGGCGATTACCGAGTTGGCCGCCGACAGAATGTTCTGCGTCGAGCGGTAATTCTGTTCCAGCAGAATGGTTTTCGCATCGGGGTAGTCGCGTTCGAAGTCCTCGATGTTGCGGATCGTGGCGCCGCGGAACGCGTAGATCGACTGATCGGCGTCGCCGACCACGCACAGTTCCGCGGGCGGCACGTCATCGGGCGAATCCGGCGGACCCCCGCGACCGACCAGCTCCCGAACCAGCACGTACTGCGCATGGTTGGTGTCCTGGTATTCGTCGACCAGCACATGGCGGAACCGGCGCCGGTAGTACTGCGCGATCTCCGGGAAGGTCTGCAACACCGCCACCGTCTCCCCGATCAAATCGTCGAAGTCGAGCGCGTTGGCCGTGCGCAGGCGGCGCTGATACTCGGCGTAGACGGATGCGACGGTGCGGGCCAGGTCATCGGATTCTTCCGACAGGTTCGCCAGCGCCTGATCGGGGTCGATCAATTCGTTCTTCAGGTTGGAGATGGCGTTGGCCAGCAGCCGCGGCGAATACCTCTTGATGTCGAGCCCCATGTCGCGGCCGATCATCTGCAGTAGGCGCCGGGAATCGTCGGCGTCGTAGATCGAGAAGTTGGAGTTGAGGCCTTTGATCAGGGACGCCTGATTGCGCAGGATGCGAACGCACGTCGAGTGGAATGTCGACACCCACATCGCCCGCGCCCTGTTGCCGACCAGCCGCACCACGCGTTCGCGCATCTCGGCGGCCGCCTTGTTGGTGAACGTGATGGCCAGGACCTGGCCCACCCCGACGCCGCGTGCGGCGATCAGGTACGCGATGCGCCGCGTCAATACCGCAGTCTTGCCCGAACCCGCACCGGCGACGATCAGCAGCGGTGCGCCTTGGTGCACCACCGCTTGGCGCTGTTGTGGGTTGAGGTCGTCGAGCAGACGGTCCGCTTCGGGGGCGGGCTTGGTATCGGTCGCGTGCACACTCATGTCTGTCCAAACTTACCGCTGACCGCCGACGCGAACGGCCCGGTCCGGCCGGTCCGAACCATCTTTGTCAGCGAGCCGCCTCTGACGGGTGTCTTCCCGCGTTCTGCGGGGTCGCGGAGGGCTTTTACATGCGTTTTTGCAACGGATCCGCCCCTGATTGGCTAGACTCGGTCTCGTGCTCAACGCGCGTCGTCGATTTTTCTATGGGTACCCGCTAGCGGTGCCCGTGGTCTAGCTGCCGTCGCAGAGCCCCGTGGTCCGCTTCCGGATTCGGGGCTCGTCTCTTGTGTGAGGCCTGATACCGGATGAGACCAGAACCCCCACATCACGAGAATGCGGAGTTTGCAGAGATGAACATGGAAATGCTCGAAACGGAACAACCCGCCGACATCGACGCGTTGCGCGAAGAGATCGACCGGTTGGACGCCGAGATCCTCGCCGCGGTGAAGCGACGAGCCGAAGTATCACAGGCGATTGGCAAGGTCCGGATGGCGTCCGGCGGCACCCGGCTGGTGCACAGCCGCGAGATGAAGGTCATCGAGCGCTACAGCGAGCTCGGTCCGGACGGCAAGGATCTGGCAATGCTGTTGCTGCGACTGGGCAGGGGCCGGCTCGGCCACTAGCGGCCGGACACGCGGGACCTGGCTGGTGCCCCAACGCCGCATTAGGGTCGAGCCATGACCTCCCTGCGAACGATCCCCGACATCACCGCCAGCCCGGCGTGGGAAGCCCTGCGCAGGCATCACGATCAAATCGGACAGACGCATCTTCGCCAGTTCTTCGCCGAAGATCCCGATCGCGGCCGCGACCTCACCGTCGCGGTGGGCGACCTCTACATCGACTACAGCAAGCACCGCATCACCCGGGAAACGCTGCGGCTGCTGCTCGATCTGGCCCGCGCGGCCGGCCTCGAGGAGCATCGCGACCAGATGTTTTCCGGTGCACACATCAACACCTCGGAGGATCGCGCGGTATTGCACACCGCGCTGCGGCTGCCCCGCGACGCCGAGCTGGTGGTGGATGGCCAAAACGTCGTCGAGGACGTGCACTCCGTGCTGGATGCCATGGGCGACTTCACCGATCGGCTGCGCAGCGGCGAATGGACCGGGGCCACCGGGAAACGGATCAGGACGGTCGTCAACATCGGCATCGGGGGGTCGGACCTGGGCCCGGTGATGGTGTATCAGGCGTTGCGCCACTACGTTGATGCCGGTATTTCGGCGCGCTTCGTGTCCAACGTCGATCCCGCGGACCTGATCGCGAAATTGGCCGATTTAGACCCTGCCACAACGCTTTTCATCGTCGCCTCCAAGACGTTCTCCACACTGGAGACGCTGACCAATGCGACCGCCGCCCGCCGCTGGCTGACGGGCGCACTCGGCGACGCCGCGGTGTCAAAGCATTTCGTGGCCGTCTCCACCAACAAGCGCTTGGTCGACGACTTCGGCATCAACACCGACAACATGTTCGGGTTCTGGGACTGGGTCGGTGGCCGCTATTCGGTCGATTCGGCGATCGGCCTGTCGCTGATGGCCACCATCGGCCGGCAAGCTTTCGCTGATTTTCTGTCCGGATTCCATATCGTTGACCGGCATTTCAAGACCGCGCCGCTGGAGTCCAACGCTCCCGCGCTGCTCGGCCTCATCGGTGTGTGGTACTCCAACTTCATGGGCGCGCAATCGCGTGCCGTGCTGCCGTATTCCAATGACCTGGCGCGTTTCGCCGCCTATCTGCAACAGCTCACCATGGAATCCAACGGCAAGTCGACGCGCGCCGACGGCACGCCGGTCACCACCGACACCGGCGAAATCTATTGGGGCGAACCGGGAACCAACGGCCAGCACGCCTTCTATCAACTGCTGCATCAGGGCACTCGACTGATACCGGCCGACTTCATCGGCTTCAGCCAGCCGCTCGACGACCTACCCACCGTCGAGGGCACCGGCAGCATGCACGACCTGTTGATGAGCAACTTCTTCGCCCAGACCCAGGTGCTGGCGTTCGGCAAGACCGCGGAAGAAATCGCGGCCGAAGGCACACCCGCCGACGTCGTGCCGCACAAGGTCATGCCCGGCAATCGGCCGTCGACCTCGATCCTGGCCGACCGGCTCACGCCGTCGGTGCTCGGTCAGCTCATCGCGCTTTACGAGCATCAGGTGTTCACCGAGGGCGTGGTCTGGGGAATCGACTCGTTCGACCAATGGGGCGTGGAGCTGGGCAAGACGCAGGCGAAGGCGCTGCTTCCGGTGATCACCGGCGATGGTTCCCCTGAGCCGCAGTCGGACAGCTCGACCGACGCGCTCGTCCGCCGCTACCGCACGGAACGGGGCCGGACCAGCTGAGAATCGTTCGCGCGAGTGAATCTCACGACGCGACGCGCCGTGAAACCGTCGTCAGATTCACACTCGACGGGCTTTAGGCGAATCGCTTGGTCAGTGGGGGCGGCAGCACCCGGATGAGCTGCACCAGCGGCGCCCACGGCCACCGCGGCACGACGGCCCGGCCGGGCTCGCGCTCGATGGCGTCGACCAGTGCCTTGACGCCAGTTTCGTTGTCCACCATCAGCATTGTGCTGGACGACTTGGCCGTCATCTCCGATTCGATGTAGCCGGGCTCGATCGCCGTCACCTTGATGGGCCCTTTGGCGTACTCGGCGCGCAGCGATTCGCCCAGCGAGGTCAGCCCGGCTTTGCTGGCGCAGTAGGCGGCTTTGACGCCGGGCACGCCCTTGTTGCCCAGCACCGAGGAGATGAGCACCAAATGCCCCGATCCGCTCTTGGCGAACATCTCCAGCGCAGTCTCGATCTGCACCAGCGCGGCGACCAGGTTGGTCTCGATGGTCGCTTTGTTCGCCCACAGCTTGCCCGACCCGAGCTTGGCGCCCTTGCCGATGCCGGCGTTGACGATGATGCGGTCGATGCCGCCGAGTTCGTCGCTGAGTTCGGCGAATACCTTGGGCACCTGTTCGTGGTCGTTGACGTCCAACGCGGCGACCGCGATCTTGATGCCTGGATACTGTTGGGCCAGTTCGCCTTTCAGCTCGTCAAGCCTGTCGGTGCGCCGGGCGCACAGGGCCAGGTCACGCCCCTTGGCCGCGAAGGAACGCGCCATCCCGGCGCCCAGGCCGGAGCTGGCGCCGGTGATGAGAATCTTCTGGCGAGTCACCCGGGCAGCATATCGAGCGGGATCGGCTCGCGGTCGGGCGACTACTTGAGCAGCCGTGACAAGCGCCGGTCCGCCAGCACCTTGCCGCCCGTCTGGCAGGTCGGGCAGTACTGAAAAGACTTGTCCGCGAACGACACTTCGCGCACGGTGTCGCCGCACACCGGACACGGCAACCCCGTTCGCGCGTGCACCCGCAATCCGGAACGCTTCTCCCCTTTGAGGGTGGCCGCCCCCTGGCCGACGGACCGGGCCACCGCGTCGGTCAGAACCGACACCATCGCGTCGTGTAACGCGGTGAGCTGCTCGCTCGTGAGCTTCCCGGCCGTGGCGAACGGCGAAATCTTGGCGACATGCAGGATTTCGTCGCTGTAGGCGTTGCCGATACCGGCAATCACCTTTTGGTCGGTGATGACGGTTTTGATCCGGCCGGTGTTGCCGGCCAACACCCCGGCCAGGTCGTCGGCGCCCAGCTCGAGCGCGTCCGGGCCGAGCGCGGCGATGCCCGGCACCTGCCGCGGATCGTCGACCAGCCACACGGCCAGTCGCTTCTGGGTCCCGGCCTCGGTGAGGTCGAAACCCGGCGCGGCACCGGGGTCGCCGAGGTGGACACGCAGCGCGATCGGCCCTTTGCCCGGTCGTAGCGGCGCCGCGGCCAGCTTGTCGGACCACCGCAGCCACCCCGCACGCGACAGGTGGGTGATCAGGAACAACTCGTCGACCTGCAGGCCCAGGTATTTGCCCCATCGCCCGGCCCCGGTAACGGCCCGGCCGTGCAGCGCGCTCGTCGGCGGGTCAAAGGTTTTCAACACCGACAACGCCGCGACATCGACGCGGCCCACCGTCAAACCGACCGCATGGCGGCGCAGATGGTCCGCTAACGCTTCGACCTCGGGAAGCTCGGGCACGCGTCAAGTCTGCCAGCCGGAGGCCCTAAGCAAATAGGTGTCCATGATCCAGCCGTGCCGCGCGCGGGCTTCGGCTCGCACCTCCGCGATGCGCGCCCCGACTTCACCGACAGTGCCGGCGACCAGCAGTTCGTCCCCGGTGCCGAGGTAGGCGCCCCACCAGATGGCCGTGTCCGGCGGGCATTGCAGAAACGAGCACTCGGCGTCCAGCATCACCACCGCCGAGCCGGACAAACCGTGCGCGCGCAGCTGCCTGCCCGTGGTGATCAGAACCGGTTCGCCGACGTCGTTGAGCGGGATGCGGTGCCGGGCCGTCAGCGCCTGCACCGCCGTGATTCCCGGAATGACGTCGTAGGTGAAGTCCACCTCGGCCGCGACCGCGCCGAGGATGCGCAGCGTGCTGTCATACAGCGACGGATCCCCCCAGGCCAGGAAGGCCCCGACGCCGTCGGGCCCCAGCTCGGTGCGGATTGCCGTCGCCCAGATCCGGGTGCGCGCCGCGTGCCACTCGGACACCGCGTCCCGGTAGTCGGCGTCGCTCGAGCGCTTCGGATCGACCAACTCGACGAAGCGATAGCCCGGCTCGCGGATGAAGCGCGCGCAGATCAGCCGCCGCAGCGCCACCAGGTCGCTTTTCGCTTCGCCCTTGTCCATCGCGAAGAACACCTGCGTGTCGTTGAGCGCCTCGATCGCCTGATTGGTCAGGTAGTCCGGGTTTCCGACGCCGATGCCGATCACGTGAAGATGCCGACCCACGCTGCCAGTCAACCGAATCGAAACCCGATGGGCCTAGTCGAGACCGCGAGTACCCGGTACCATGGGTACCGTCTGAAAACCCAACGAAGGGATCAGCATGACCTCAGCGGTGAAGCCAGCCGGGCCAAGTCGGGAAGAGTTCTCCGATCGTCTGCTGAAGGGCTCCGTCAAAAAGTCCTACGAGCCCGTCGTCGACATCGACTGGGATGCCCCGCTGGACCCGGACAAGTTCTATCTGCCGCCTCGGCTGGTGTCGCTGTACGGCACGCCGATGTGGGACGAAATGACCCGCGAACAACAAATCGAGCTGTCGCGCCAGGAACTGGTCAACACGTTGTCCGCCGGCATCTGGTTCGAGAACATGCTCAACCAGGCGCTGCTGCGCACCATCCTGCACGAGGACCCGACCAGCCGGTCCACGCACTACAAGCTGACGGAGCTGGGCGACGAGACCCGTCACATGGTCATGTTCGGCAAGGCCATCGAACGCGTCGGCGCCAGGCCCGTACGCCCGCGATGGGTGCACCGGATCGTCATCAACGCATTGCCGCTGGCATTCCAGCGTGGCTCGATGCTGTGGGTGGCCGCGCTCATCGGGGAGGAAATCTTCGACTCGCTGCAGCGGCAGATGATGGACGACCCGGAGCTGCAGCCGATTATCCAGCGGCTCATGCGAATTCACGTCACCGAAGAGGCCCGGCATATCCAGTTCGCGCGCGACGGCGCACGCAAACGGGTACCGGAGATGCCCCGGATCAACAAGTTGTTCATGGCCAACATCAACGGGCTCGGCGGCTACTTCTTCCGATACCTGTTCAGCAATCCGGTTCCGTATGCGCGGGCGGGCCTGGATGCCAAACGTGCGCGCGCGACCGCACGCAGCAGCCCGCACCGCTACGAAATGCAGGTCGCCGGGTTCGCTCCGCTCGCGGCGTTTTTGACCGAGGTTGGCCTGATGGGACCGATTGCGCGTCGCGCCTGGAAGCGCACCAGGTTTCTGTGAGCCGAACGCGCGTCGTCATCGTCGGCGCCGGAGTTCGCGGCCGGTGCGCGGCAACGGAACTGCTCGCGGCGGGAATCACCGACATCGTGATGCTCGACTGTGCACCGGACACACCGCATGACTGGCCGGCGGCCCTGGACGGCCTGCTGCTTTCCGGTCGCGAAGTCGTCGGTTCGCTGTTCGACGACGACACCCACACGTGGGAGTTGCGAACAACCTGCGGCGAGATCTTTCACGGCGGCATCGCCATCGCGGCCCACGAACCGGGATACGTCCCGTGGATACCCGAGTTCGCCGGGCGCGACGAATTCCGGGGAACGTCTTTTCATGTGGCGCAATGGGATTCCGGGTTCGATCCCCGCGGCAAGCGCGTCGCGGTCATCGGCACCGACGCCACCGCGGGTCACCGCATCGGGGAGTTGATCGCAACGGCGGCCTCGGTCACCGTTTTCGCACACCCGCCGCGCCGGATTGTCGACGGGATGCCGTGGCCGACAGCGCGAGTCAAGCGGTGGCTACGTCGCCGTGCCAGGCCCGCGCTGGTGAAATCGGCGGTCGCCGCCATCACCGCGTCGGGCATCCGGACGACCGACGGTGCCGAACACCGCGCCGACGCCATCATCTACGGCACCGGTTTCGCGGTCCCCGATCAGAACACCATCACGGCGCTGGTCGGCACCGGCGGGTTGACCATCCGGCAGGCCTGGGTCGCCGGCATGGAACCCTTCCAAGGAGTCGCCGTCCACGGCTTCCCGAACTACTTCTTCGTCGCCGGCCCCGATGCCCCCGCGCAGGCGCGCTACGTCGCCGAGTGCGTACGGCTCATGAAGCACTCCGCCAGCACCCGCATCGAAGTGCTTCGCAGCAGCCAGCAGGTGTTCAACGAGCGCGTCCATCTCGCGCCCCCGCCGCCTTTCCCGGTGATGTCGGCATTCGACCTGTCAGCGGGCGCCGGCGACGACGAGACCTACGACGGCGCGGCGACGCTGACGATCGCCGGCACCAGCCATCCGGTCCGCGTCCACCTGACCGGCCACCTGGACCCGATCGACGGCCATTACCACTGGCGGGGGACGGTTTTCAGTTCCCCGGCGCAACCCCTGCCGGTCGAGGCGCTCAAGGCGCGAAGCGTGACGGTGACGGTGGGCGAACGCAGCGCGGCCGCTCGCATCGTCGAACGGACACCGTGGGGCACTCACTCGGTCGCCGGGGTTGGCGCTCCGCCGTACCCGCACTAGCTGCGATCGTCGGGTTTACGAGCTTTTACGCGTGGGTAAACCGCAAAGTCTGAACTGACCCGAACGGGGGGTTTGGCCGCCTCGGTAGGCGGCTCCGCGGGGGACCGTGCTGCGGCAGGCGGCGGGGAAAAAGAGAATGTTTGGCGTGGTGGCAGGCGATGCTTCGCACGGGTGGGGTCTGGGGGCGGATCCCACTCGCGCATCCCGCTGCCTTGCCCTGGGCTGGGACGGATGTTTGCCCAACCACACCAAGAACGCAGGGAACCCGAGCGCGATCGGGACACACCCGTTCGCACCTGACTTGCTCACGGATCACAGTCGGTGAAAATAGACCCGGGCGTGGAAAGGAGTGGCTGCGGTGAGTGCGGTAGCTGAGCCTCCGAACGCGCTGACGGTTGCGGCCCGAACGGAGAAGTCGGTGGCCGTGTTGACCGTCGAAGGCGTACTCGACGCCGGCAACTCCGCGCCGCTGCGCGACAGCATCACGAAGGCCACGCTCGACGAGCCGTCCGCCGTGGTCGTCGACATCACCGCACTTCGGGTGCCCGAGGACTCGGCCCTGTCGGCCTTCATCGGCGCGCGCTGGCAGCTCGAGGCCCAGCCCGAGGTCCCCGTCGTGCTGGTGTGCGCGGATCGCGCGACGCGCGAAGCGGTCACCCGCAGCGGGGTCGCGTCCTTCATGCCGGTGTACCCGACCGAGAAGGCGGCACTGAAAGCGCTCGATCGGCTCACCCGTCTCCCGCTCCGGCGCGCCGATGCCGAGCTACCCGCGAACCTGACCAGCCTGCGCGAATCGCGCCGGCTGGTCCGGGAGTGGCTCACCGCGTGGTCACAATCCAAGCTAATCCCGGTCGCGTTGGTGGTAGTCAACGTGTTCGTCGAGAATGTGCTGGAACACACCGGCAGCGTCCCGCTGATGCGGATCGAGACCGACGGCGCGACGGCGACCATCGCGGTGTCCGACGACAGCACCACGCCGGCCCTGCGGCTGCCGTCGCCGGACCAGGGAATCGACGTGTCGGGCCTGGCCATCGTCGACGCGTTGTCGCGCGCGTGGGGCAGCACGCCCACCTCGACCGGCAAGACGGTGTGGGCGGTCATCGGCCCCGAAAACCAGCTCTAGGCGGCCTGGTCGCGCCTTGTCCGCGGACCCGAGCGCGGGTAGAACTAGAACACGTTCTAGTGTCGTGTGACGGTCCTCTCATGGAAGGCGGATGACGTGCGGTTTACCTACGCAGAGGCGATGACGGACTTTAGGTACTACATCCCCCTGGCCAAGGCGGCCGAGGCGGCGGGCTACCACGCCATGACGATCGCCGACAGCATCGCGTACCCGTTCGAATCCGACTCGAAGTATCCCTACACGCCCGACGGCAATCGCGAGTTCCTGGATGGCAAGGAGTTCATCGAGACCTTCGTCCTGACATCGGCCTTGGGCGCGGTGACGTCGACGCTGCGGTTCAACTTCTTCGTCCTCAAGCTGCCTATCCGGCCACCGGCGCTGGTGGCCAAGCAAATCGGGTCGCTGGCCGCGATGACCGACAACCGAGTGGGCTTTGGTGTGGGCACCAGCCCGTGGCCCGAGGACTACGAGTTGCTGGGGGTCCCATTCGCCAAGCGCGGCAAGCGAATGGACGAATGCATCGAGATCATCCAGGGCCTCACCACCGGCGAGTACTTCGAATTCCACGGCGAGTTCTACGACATCCCCAAGACCAAGATGACCCCGGCCCCGACCAAGCCGATCCCGATCCTCATCGGCGGGCACGCCGACGCGGCGCTGCGACGCGCGGCACGCCTGGACGGCTGGATGCACGGCGGCGGCGACCCCGAGGAACTCGACCATCTACTGGCCAAGCTCAAGAAGTTCCGCGAAGAAGCGGGCAAGACGGGGCCGTTCGAGATCCACGTCATCTCGGTCGACGGCTTCACCGTGGACGGCGTCAAGCGACTCGAGGACAAGGGCGTCACCGACGTCATCGTCGGCTTCCGCATCCCCTACATCATGGGCAAGGACACCGAACCGCTGGACACCAAGATCCGCAACCTGGAGATGTTCGCCGAGAACGTGATCGCGAAAGTCTAGCCTTCACAGGGGCGGTCGCGAGCGCGGCGAAGCCGGGCGAAGCGGGCCGCCGCCAAATGTCACAGGGGATCCCACTTCGGGGCACGCTTCTCCATGTGCGCTTTGGCGGCCTCGAGCGGATTGTTGGTGAAACCGGACAGGATCTGGGTTCGGTTCTCCAGCTCGATGGCGTGCCGCAAACTGGGCGCGTCCAACGCCGCGTTGAGCCCAATCTTGGTCTGCCACACGCCATAAGCGTTGTTGTCCGCGATCTCGCGGGCTTTGCGCAGCGCCGCTGCCATCAGGTCATCCGGCGCCACCACCTCCTGCACCAGTTTGATGCGATAGGCCTCGGCCGCGTCGATGATGCGGCCGCTCAGCATGAGTTCCCGCGCGACTCCGGCGCCGACGATCTTCGGCAGCAGGTAACTGGTGCCCATGTCCATCGACGAGAAGCCGGCCTTGATGAACACCGACCCGAATCGTGCCTGCTCGGAGGCGACTCGGATATCGCTGACCAACGCGAACGCCAGCCCACCCCCGACGGCCACGCCGTTGACCGCGGCGATCACCGGGAGGTCGAGCTCGTATAGCCGCGTGAACAGATTGGCCAAGCGGACCTGGGCGTCGTAGTTGACCTTGAACGGCGGGGTGGTCGGCCTGCTTTGAGTCCACGCCTGGCCGGTGCCGCTCAGATCGGCGCCGGCGCAGAATCCGCGTCCAGCGCCGGTGAGGATCAGGACCCGAAATTCGCCGCCGCTGAGGACATCCAGGGCATGGTCCACGCCGTCGATCAGCGATCCGTCGATGGCATTCAGCCGCTCCGGCCGGTTCAGGGTGATGCAGGCGATATTGTCCTCGAGCGTTTCCAGTTCGACTGCTGACATATCCAAACCGTATGCGACATGGTTATTTACCGGCGAGGCCTACCCTGGTTTGGCCGTCGCATCGAAGGAGCAACCATGGCACGAACAGAACGCGACACGTGGGACTTGGCCAACAGTGTGGGAGCGACGGCCACCATGGTCGCCGCCGCCCGGGCCGCCGCGACCAAACGTCCCCAGCCGGTAATCGATGACCCGTTCGCCGAGCCGTTGGTGCGCGCGGTCGGTATCGACGTGTTCACCCGGATCGCCGCCGGCGAGATGGATGCCATCGAGGCCGAGGGCGGCGTTGGTTTTCCGAGGATGGTCGACACGTTCGCCGCTCGCGCCCGCTTCTATGACGACTTTTTCGCCGACGCCGGCAAGGCGGGCGTACGCCAGGTCGTCATCGTCGCGTCCGGGTTGGATGCCCGGCCCTATCGGCTCGCGTGGCCGGCCGGGACGACGGTGTACGAGATCGATCAGCCGGAGGTGATCGAGTTCAAGGCGGCGACGCTGTCTGCGCTCAATGCCGCTCCCACCGCCGAGCACCGGGCGGTGGGCATCGATCTCCGGGAGGATTGGCCCGCGGCGCTGCGGCAGGCCGGACACGACCCCGCCGCGCCCACCGCGTGGCTCGCCGAGGGGGTGCTCATCGGTTTTCTCCCTCCGGAGGCCGAAGTCCGGCTGCTCGACAACATCAATGGGCTGAGCGCCCCGGGCAGCAGGTTCGCCGCCGATTACGGGCAAGTCGCCGGGTCGTCGGAGGAGGCGCAGGAGCACTCACGGCGCGCGACCGAGGGCTGGCGACGGCAGGGGCTCGACATGGACATCGCGGCCTTGACCTACCCGGGCGAGCACACCGACGTCGCCGCGCACCTGCGCGCCGACGGATGGGACGCGACCACAGCCACCCTCGCCGACCTCTTCGCCGCCGCCGGCCTGCCGAAACTAGAGGACTCCGAGCACGGCGCGGCGGCCACGCTCAGTTTCATGCGGGCCGTCAAGGCCTAAGGGCGCAGCAGTCCTCAGCCGCGCTTGGCCAGCCACTCGGCCTGCATCACCAACAGCGCCATGACCTCCAGCTGCGGGGTGTCGGGGTCGAGCTCGCGGTAGCGCTGATAGACGTTGACGACGACGCGCTCGGCGTCCAGCCACGTCGCGTACTCGCCGAGATCGATGGCGTCGGCGGCCTCGGACCACGACATGCCCTTGCAGTAGGCCTCCTCGGCCTGCTTGGCGACGTGTGCGAGATAGCCTCGGACGGCGCGGATTCCGTCGGGATCGGTGACCGGCCCGTGGCCGGGCACCACGATGGGGGCGTCCATCGCGATCATCACGTCGCAGGCCCTGATCCAGTTGGCGATGGGGCCGGCCCACACGATCGGGGTGCAGCCGATGAACAGCAAATCGCCGCCGAACAGCACCCCGGCGTCGGGCACGTGCACCACCGAATCCGCGGCAGTGTGTGCCGGACCCAGGTTCAGCAGGTTGACCCGCCGGCCGCCGACGTCGATGGTCAGGTCGCCCTCGAACGTATGGTCGGCGTTGCGCAGCTTGATGCCGCTGAAATCGAAGTGCCCGAAGCGGTCTCGCGTGTAGGGCGTCGCGATCGGGCCGAGGTTGGCGGTCTGCGCCATGGCCAGCATCTCGGGTGCCATCCCGTGCGCGATCTCGTCGGCCGTGCCCCGGGCGGCGATGATCCGCACCGAGTCGTTGAGCAGCTGATTGCCGTGCGTGTGGTCGCCGTTGGAATGCGTGATCAACGCGTCGGAGATGGGCGCGCGGTCGGTGAGGGGCCGCATCGCGTCGAGCATTTCGCGGGTCAGTGCCAGGTCGAACAGGGTGTCGACGAGCAGTGAGGCGCCGTCGCCGCCGACCAGGCCGGCGTTGCTCCAGCCGTAGCCGCCGTCGGGCAGCGTCCAGGCCCAGACGCGTTCGGCGACCTCGTGCAGCCCGCGGGTGTAGGGCACCCGCGCGGGTGCCCGGTTGACCCGGGGCGCAGCGGGTTTGGCGTCGGGATTGGGCCGGGCGGGCAGCGGGTGCGGCGCGGGGCTGGCACGGACGATTTGCCGGGTCTCCCCCAGCCCCTGGACCTTTAGGGTCACGACGTCGCCGTCATGCAGCCAACCGGGGAAGGATTCCAGTGCCGCCGGGTTGAGGTGTTCGACCAGCGTGCAGGTGGGCACGGTGCCGGAGCCGATGACGTCGCCGGGACGCAGCATCACCCCGCGGGACACGTAGGAAATGACTTCGCCGAAGCTCCAATCCATTTGGGCGGTGGACCCAGAGCCGATCACGGTGCCATTCACCAGGGCACTCACCTGCAGATCGAGCTTGCCGCCGCGGCGGTACCCCTCGAGCTCGTCGGGCGTCACAAGATAGGGGCCCAGGGTGACGCCGCTGTCCTTGCCCTTGCCCTGCCCGATCGCCAGTTGGCTTTCCAGCTGCTGCAGGTCTCGGGCCGACCAGTCGTTGAAGATCGTGTAGCCGATGATGGCGCGTTCGGCCTGCTCGACGGTCAAGTCCTTGCCGCCGGTGCCGATGACCGCGGCGATCTCCAATTCGAAGTCCTGCCAAGCACTTCCGGGAGCGCTCGGCGCGTCGTCGTAGGGACCCAAAACCGTTGCCGGGCAGGCGAAGTAAAACGCCGGGATTCGGTACCAGGTGTCGGCGAGGACCCGGCCGGCGCCCAGCGCGGCCTGACAGTTGCGCATGTGATCCAGAAAGCACAGCGAGTCGCGGATCGAGGGTGGGCGCGGGATCGGTGCCGCCAAGGTCACGTCGCCCAGCTGCACCACCGCCGCCGGTGAACGCTGCACGTCCTCGCCGGCTTGCCGCAGCCCGTCCGCGCCGCGCCCGATCAGCTCCAGGAGCGTGACGCCGGGTGGCATCGCGTGGATCGTATCGCCGGAAAGGACCCCGGCGCGCTCACCGTCGGCACCCCGATACGTCACCCATTTCATTCGCGCACCACCTCATCTGGTTTCTTGTCCGGTCGCAGCCCACGCCAACTCGATTGGCGCAACCGGTTATCCGGTGTCCACTCGCTGTAGCGCACCTCGCCGACCAGCACCGGATCGACGTACGTCACTCCCCGCGCTTCGCTCCTGGGAAGCGGCGGGTCGAAAGGCGATTCGTCGGTATGCAACGGCGCCAACGTCTTCTTCAGGTTCGCCAGGTCGCGTTCGGTGAAGCCGGTGCCAACCTTGCCCGCGAAATGCAGACCGCCGTCACCGGGGATGCCCATCAGCAGCGAGCCGATGCCGCTGCTGCGCCCGCCCTCCCCGGCCTTCCAGCCGCCGATGACGACTTCCTGGGTGTTCCAGTTCTTGTCCTTGATCCACGACGCCGAACGCCGGCCCGGCTGATAGGTGGAGTCACGTTTCTTCCCGACGACGCCCTCCCACCCGTGCTTGCGTGAGTGCTCGAGGGCCTGGGCGCCGTCGCCGGGCAGGAGGTCGGGAACGATCAGATTGCCCGCGCTGGCAAGGATTTCCAGCAGCTTTCGCCGGTCTTGGTAGCGTGCCCGCAGCAACGAGCGGCCGTCGAGGTAGAGCAGGTCGAACGCCCAGTACTTGACGCGGGAACCGCGGCCGCGGTTCTGCATCCCGTGGAAGCTGGGCACCCCGGCCTCGTCCAGAATGACGGCCTCGCCGTCCAGCACCACGTGATGATCGGCTAGATCGGCTGCAAGCGAACGTAATTCGGGATATTCCTTGGTGACTTCGCGGCCGCGTCGGGACCGTATCCGCAAGTCGCCGTGGTCGACCTCCACCAGGAGCCGGTAGCCGTCCCATTTGCCTTCGAACGCCCACTGGCCGGCCGTGCGGGCAGCCACCGAACCCTCCGAGGCGAGCATCGGGGTGATCGCATCGAAGTCGAAGACCTTCTGGTCCTTCATCCGGTGCGCCAGCCATTGGTCGCCGTTGGTTTGAATCAGCGCGTAGCGCCCGGAGATCCGATTGCCGTGGAGGTTGACGATGACCTCGTCGTCGAGAAACTTTTCGGCCTCGTAGGTTCCGGCATCCCAGATCACCACCTTGCCGGCGCCGTATTCGCCTTTGGGGATGTTGCCCTCGAACGAGCCGTATTCCAGCGGATGATCCTCGGTGTGCACCGCCAGGTGGTTGACCGACGGGGTCTCGGGCAGGTTTTTCGGCACCGCCCAGGACACCAGCACCCCGTCTCGCTCCAGCCGGAAGTCGTAGTGTAGCCGACGCGCGTGATGCTCCTGAATGACGAACGAATTGCCCTGGCCGGTAACGGGTTTCCCAGCCGGCACCGGCTCGGGAGTCTTCGACGCATCCCGCATGCTGCGGTATTTGCTCAGCCGGTCGCTGACGGGGGCGTCGGCGTCGAGGGCCTCCAGCAGGTCGCCGTCGCGGGCCACGCGGTCGAGCACCTCGTCGTAGCGCAGCTGGCCCACGGAGGGGTCCTCGAGTTCCTGCCACGTGCGCGGCGCCGCGACCGTCGGATGTTCGCGCCCGCGCAGCGAGTAGGGCGCGATGGTGGTTTTCGCGCCGTTGTTCTGGCTCCAATCCAGGAACACCTTGCCGGCCCGCAGGCTCTTGGTCATCGTCGACGTGACCAACTTGGGCATCGCCTTCTCCAGTTGCTGCGCAACGCGTTTGGCCAGCACCGAGGCGCCTCTGCTGCTGACCGGCTCGGCCAGCGGCGTGTAGAGGTGCAGTCCCTTGCTGCCGCTGGTGAGCGGGAACGTGGTGAGCCCGATGTCGGCGATCAGATCCCGCACCGCATGCGCCACTTCACACAGCTGGGCCATCGTCACGCCCTCGCCCGGATCGAGGTCGAACACCAGTCGTGTCGCCGGGCCGGGCTTGAGTTCTTCGGCCTTGCTTCGGGTCCACTCGGCGACGAACCGCCATTGCGGCACGTGCACCTCGAGGGCCGCCTGTTGCGCGATCCACGCCAGCCCGTCGGGGCTGTCAATGATCGGATACGTGGTTGTTCCGGACCGGTGCGTCACGCTGGCGCGCGGCAACCAGTCGGGCGCCGACGACGCCAGCTGTTTCTCGAAGAACGAGTCCTGCTCGACGCCGTTCGGCCAGCGCTTGCGGGTTGCCGGGCGCCCGGCGATGTGGGGCAGCATCACCTCGGTGATGCGGGTGTAGTAGTCGAAGACGTCGGCCTTCGTGGTTCCCGTGGCCGGGTACAGCACCTTGTCGGCATTGGTCAGCTTGACCCGCGCCTGGGCACCCATGGTTTCAACGTACGTCTTCGGCGGCCCGGGTCGGTACCGTCGACGTTGTGGTTCCGCTGAGCAGCGCCACCCTGGGACAACTGTCGATCGCGACGCCGTCCTATGACCGTGACGGCGTGCAGGCCGGCATCGCGCATGTGGGCGTCGGCGGCTTTCACCGGGCGCATCAGGCGATGTACATCGACAGCTTGCTGCGGCGGGGTCTTGCACAGGAGTGGGGCATCTGCGGAATCGGGGTGCTGCCGGAGGACCGCAGGATGAGGGACGTGCTGCGCGCCCAGGACGGCCTGTACACGCTGATCCTGGAGCACCCCGACGGCAGCCGCGACGCGCGGGTCATCGGCTCGATCGTCGACTACCGGTATGCGCCCGACGACCCGCAGGCGACGATCGAGCTGCTGGCCGCACCGACGACCCGCGTCATCTCGATGACCATCACCGAGGGCGGCTACCGGCTAAGGGACCCCGATTCGGTTTTCGGGCTGATCGTCGCAGCCCTGGCGCGCCGCCGCGACCGCGGCATCGCCGCACCGACGATCGTGTCGTGCGACAACATCGAAAACAACGGCGAGGTCGCGCGCCGAGCCGTCATCGACCACGCCGAACTGCTGCGGCCGGGCCTGGCCGATTGGATCGCCGAGACAACCCGGTTCCCGTGTTCGATGGTGGACCGCATCACGCCGGTCACGACGCCCGACATCATCACCGCAGTAGAACGCGACTACGGCGTCGCCGACCGGTGGCCGGTGGTGGCCGAGGAGTTCGCCGCCTGGGTCCTCGAGGACGACTTCGCCGACGGCAGACCGCCGTTGGATGTGGCGGGTGTCCTGCTCGTCGACGATGTGGAACCGTACGAGTCGATGAAGCTGCGACTGCTCAACGCCGGTCACCAGTGTCTGTGCTACTTCGCGTGGCTGTGCGGCTACCGCATGGTCCACGACGCGGCTCGAGACCCATTGTTCGCCGAGTTCCTGCTCGCCTACTTCGATTCCGAAGCCATTCCGACGCTGCGGCCGGTGCCCGGCATCGATCTGTGCGCCTACACCCGGACGCTCATCGAGCGCTTCGCGAACCCGGGACTGCGTGACACCGTGGCGCGGTTGTGCGCCTACTCCTCGGATCGAATCCCGACCTGGCTGCTGCCGGTGATCCGGGACAACCTGCGCACCGACGGGCCGATCCGGCTGGCGACGGCGACGGTCGCAAGCTGGGCCCGCTACGCCGAGGCGGTCGACGAGCGCGGCGAACCGATCGAGATCGTCGACCAACTAGCCGAATCGCTGGTGCCGTTGGCACGGTCGCAGCGGGAGCACCCGACGGCGTTCATCGAAAACACCTCTGTCTTCGCGGATTTGGCGCGGGAGCCACGGTTCGTGGCCGCATATCGCTGGGCCCTGGACTCGTTGCATCGCGACGGAGCGCGAGCCACGCTGCAGGCGTTGGTGCGATGAGCCGCGGGCTGGTGATCGGCGAAGCGCTGATCGACACCGTCGGGGCTGCCGAGCACGTCGGCGGGAGCCCGCTCAACGTCGCCGTCGGCTTGGCCAGGCTCGGGCGCGACATCGATTTCCTGACCCACATCGGCGACGACGAATCCGGCCGGCGCATCGTTGACTACGTCGAAACCTCAGGTGCACAACTTGTTTCGGGAAGCACCTCGGCTTCCCGGACGCCGACCTCGGTGGCGACCATCGCCGACGACGGGTCCGCGTCCTACGCATTCGATTTGGAATGGCAGCTTTCCGGAACGCCCGAAGTCGGGCCGCCGCTGTTGGTCCACACCGGCTCGATCGCTGCCGTGCGTGAGCCGGGGTGCTTGGCGGTCGCGGCGCTGCTCGACACCTATCGCGTGTCGGCGACGGTCACGTTCGACCCCAATGTCCGTCCGTCGTTGATCGTCGATCGGGACCTGGCCCGCGAGCGCATCGTGCATCTGGTCGAACGCAGCGACATAGTCAAGGCCAGTGAGGACGACCTGCGCTGGGTCGATCCCGAGCACGAGCCCGAATGGACCGCCCGGACCTGGCTGGCGTCCGGACCCGCGATCGTCGCCGTGACGATGGGCGACCGGGGTGCGCTGGCGTTCTGCTCGCAGGGCCAGGCGCAAGTGGCCGCCAGGCGCGTTCAGGTGGTCGACACCGTCGGCGCCGGCGATGCCTTCATGGTGGGGCTGCTCGACACGCTCTGGGAGCTGAACCTGTTGGGCGCCGATCGGCGAGCCGCGCTCGACCGGATCGGGCTTGACGCGCTCACCGCCGCGCTGGAGGCCGCGACCCTGTCGGCGGCGCTGACCGTCGCGCGCGCCGGCGCCGATTTGCCCGATAGGGCGGCCCTGCGGGCGCAATCCTCCTTCCCTCCTGGCCGTTCCACCTAGAAATCGGCCTCTGCGGGCCCGCCGCCCTGTTTTGCTACGGGTGGTATGGGCATACTGACTGCATGCGCTCCATCTGGAAGGGTTCGATCGCGTTCGGGCTGGTGAACGTTCCGGTGAAGGTGTACAGCGCCACCGAGGACCACGACATCAAGTTCCATCAAGTGCACGCAAAGGACAACGGCCGCATCCGGTATCAACGAGTGTGCGAGCTGGACGGCGAGGTCGTGGAATACCGTGACATCGCGCGAGCATTTGAGTCCGACGACGGCCAAATGGTGGTCATCACCGACGACGACCTCTCCACCTTGCCCGAAGAACGCAGCCGCGAGATCGAAGTGCTGGAGTTCGTCCCGGCCAGCGATGTCGATCCCATGCTGTTCGACCGCAGCTACTTCCTGGAGCCGGATTCGAAATCGTCCAAATCGTATGTGCTGCTGGCAAAAACGCTCGCCGAGACTGACCGGATGGCGATCGTTCACTTCACGCTGCGCAACAAGACGCGCCTGGCGGCGTTGCGCGTCAAGGACTTCGGCAAGCGCGACGTGATGGTGATTCACACGTTGCTGTGGCCCGACGAGATCCGTGATCCCGACTTCCCGGTTCTGGACAAGAAGGTCGACGTCAAGCCCGCGGAACTCAAGATGGCCGGGCAGGTGGTGGAGTCGATGGCCGAGGAGTTCAACCCGGACCGCTACCATGACGACTACCAGGAACAGCTCCACGAACTGATCCAGGCGAAACTCGAAGGCGGCGAGGCGTTTACCACCGAGGAGCAGCCCAAGGACCTGGACGAGACCGAAGACGTCTCCGACCTGCTCGCCAAGCTGGAAGCCAGTGTGAAGGCGCGTTCCGGGGACGGCCAGGCGCCCGCCAAGAAGGCTCCGGCGAAGAAGACGAGCGCGAAGAAGGCACCGGCGAAAAAGACGACGGCGAAGAAGACAACCGCCAAGAAGACCCCCTCAAAGGCGGGGTCGAAGTCCTGAACCGTTAGCGCCGCAAGGTTGCGACGAAGCGGAACGCCGCGGCCAGGATGTTGATGACGGCCACGATGATGATGAGCGTCAGCGCCGCACCCCAGATTCGCAGGTAACCGGAATGCTGCGGGTTGGTGAGTTCGGTGTAGATCAACAGCGGCAGCGAAGCCATATTGCCGTTGAAGATGTCCACGTTGATGGAGCGGCTGTATCCGACGAGCACCAGCACCGGCGCGGTTTCGCCGATAACCCGCGCGACGGCGAGCAAAACACCGGACAAAATTCCGGGCATCGCGATCGGAAACACAATCCGCACAATGGTTTTCCACTTGGGAACACCCAACGCGTAGCTGGCTTCTCGCAGCTCATCGGGCACCAACCGCAGCATTTCCTCGGTCGAACGCACCACAACCGGCAACATCAACAACACCAACGCCAACGACACGGCGAACGCGCTCTGCGGGAATCCCAGCGTGGCAATCCACAGGCTGAAAATGAACAGTGCCGCCACGATCGAGGGAACACCGGCAAGCACGTCGACCATGAATGTGGTCACCCGTGCCAACCAGCCGGAACTGTATTCCACCAGAAACACCGCGGTCATCAAGCCGAGCGGCACGGCCAGCACGGCCGCCACCCCGGCCTGAGCCAACGTCCCATACAGCGCGTGGTAGACGCCTCCGGTGAACTCCTCCGGCTGCACTCCGTGCAGGGAGTGCGTCCACCAGCCCGACCGTGTTACGGCGTACCAGCCCCGCGCGATCACCACCGACAGCAGCCACACCAGCGGTACCAGCGCGATAGCGAACGAGGCGAGGAAGAACGTTGTCGCGGCATAGTTTTTGATTCGCCGTTTGGCGCTGAGCGGCCGAAACACCACGGCCTTCACCGGCCGGTTGAGCGTCTCCACCGTCATGCGTTGACCTTCCCGCCGGCGATCGCGCGGGCGGCCGCGTTGACCACGAACGTCAGGACGAACAGCGCGAATCCGGCCGCGATGTAGGCACCCGTCGGCAGCGGCTCGCTGAATTCGGATGCGGCGGAGGCGATCTTGGAAGCGAACGTGTATCCACCGTCGAACAGCGACCAGTTTCCCGGCCGCGCGGCCGAGCGCAAGATGATGAGCACCGCCACGGTTTCACCCAGGGCGCGACCCAAGCCCAGCATCGACGCCGCGATGACACCGCTACGCCCGAACGGCAGCACGGTCATCCGTACCACCTCCCACTTGGTCGCCCCGAGCGCCTGCGCCGCCTCGATCTGGATCCGTGGCGTCTGCCGGAACACCTCTCGCGATACCGAGCTGACGATCGGCAGGATCATCACCGACAGCACGATGCCGGCGGTGAAAATGGTGCCGCCGCCGGCCAGGGAAACGTTGCCGTGCTTGAACAGGAACAACCAGCCCAGGTTGCGATTGAGATAGGTCGCGACGGGCTCGAGCTTGGGAGCCAGCACGAAGATGCCCCATAACCCGAAGATGATCGACGGCACCGCGGCCAGCAGGTCGACGATCGCCCCGAACGGACGCGACAACCGTTTGGGCGCGTATTGGGTGAGAAACACTGCGATCCCGACGGCGACGGGCACCGCCAAGACCAGAGCGAACACCGAACTAAGCACCGTGACCATCAACAAGTCGCGGATACCGAACGCCAAGTGCTGCGCGTGGACGGTGTCGAAAGTTGCGCTGGTGAAGAAGTTCGCGTGGTTGGCGCGCAGCGAGGGGATGGCGCGAATCAACAGGAATATCGCGATCAGTGCGATCGCGGCGACGATCGTCGAGCCCGCGGCCGCGGCGACGGACTTGAACAGCCGGTCACCGCGGCGCGCCTTGCGCGGATCGATCGCCGTCAGCGCGGGTTTCGCCCCGAGGGGGGTGGCAAGTGTTTCTCGGGCCATCAATCCCCGATCACGCGATGGCGTTGACCGAAGCCGACAACCTCGACTTGAATGCGTCCGGGATCGGAATATATCCGTTGTCCCCCAAGCCATTCTGTCCGCCGCCGATGGTGCTCTGCAGGAACGCCTTTACGGCCGTACCGACCTGGGGGTCGGGATACTTGGAGCAGACAATCTCATAGGTCGCCAGCACGATCGGATAGGAGCCGGGCTGCGTCGGCTTGTAGAACGAGAGTGTGTCGAGCACCAGGTCGTTGCCCTGACCTTTGATCGTGGCCCCGGCGATCGTCTTGCCCACCGAGTCGGTGCTGATGGCTACCGCATCTGGACCGGCCGACGTGACGATCTTTGCGATGTTCAGTTTTTGCGCCGTGGCGAAGGACCATTCGTTGTACGTGATCGACCCTTCGGTGGCCTTGATTGCCGCCGAGGTGCCGTCGTTGCCCTTCGCACCCTCGCCGATACCGCCGTTGAACGTCTTTCCGGCGCCCTTGCCCCACGCGCCGTTGGACGCGGCATCGAGGTACTTCTGGAAGTTGTCGGTGGTCCCGGACTGGTCATTGCGGAACACGACGTGAATCGGCTCGGCGGGCAGGTTGACGCCGGCGTTCAGACCGGCGATCGCGGGATCGTTCCAGGCGGTGATCGCGCCGTTGAAGATCCTCGCCGCCGTCGGCCCGTCCAGGCTCAGCGAAGTCAGGCCCTTGACGTTGTAGGTGATCGCGATCGGGCCGAACACCACCGGCAGGTTCCACGCCGGTGAGCCACAACGCTGCTGCGCGGCGGCGTATTCATTCGGCGCCAGCGGTGAGTCCGACCCACCGAAATCGGTTTGATTGCCGGTGAATTCGCTGATCCCCGCGCCCGAACCATTGGCCGTATAGTTCAGCGTCTGACCCGGGCAGGTTTGTTCGAATGCGTTGACGAAGCGGGTCATCGCATTGGCCTGGGCAGTCGACCCGCTGGCCTTCAGCGTCTTCTTCCCGCCGCAGGCCACACTCGCCGACGACGTGGCGCTCGTTGCGCTTCCGCCGGTGGCGTTGTTGTCACTGCCGCACGCCGACAACATCAGCGCGCCGGCGGTCAGGATGCTCAGCGCAGCGCCAAATCGATTGGGCTTCAATTCAGTTCCTTCAGAAGAGTAACGGTTGTATCGGTCGCCGCCCCTCTTAGCCGCGGGCAGCCGACCTGCTGTCTTCCTCGCAGCCATGAAGCTAACAGTAACAAGGTTAACGTTCGGCGAACTTTGCTCGCCGTCGTCGTTGGCCCCGCCGGTCGAGCGATTTAAAGCCAACAGCCGCCGGCCTGCTGAGGCCCGACGTGGCCGCCGTCACACCCACAGCGCCCGTATGTCAAACTAGAACCTGTTTCAGAAATGCCGCTAACCGAGACGGCGCGGCTTGCTACCGTCTCATCCGATAACTCAAAAAGAGAGGCCGCAATGATCCTTGACAGGTTCCGTCTCGATGACAAAGTCGCCGTCATCACTGGTGGCGGCCGTGGCCTCGGCGCGGCCATGGCACTGGCTTTTGCCGAAGCCGGCGCCGATGTCCTCATCGCCTCGCGTACGCAATCTCAACTAGATGCCGTCGCAGAACAGGTCCGTGCCACCGGCCGGCGGGCGCACACAGTGGCCGCCGATCTGGCCCATCCCGAGGCAACCGCGCAGCTGGCCGGTGAGGCCGTCGAGGCCTTCGGGAAGCTCGACATCGTCGTCAACAACGTCGGCGGGACCATGCCCAACACGTTGCTGACCACTCCAACCAAGGACCTCAAGGACGCGTTCACCTTCAACGTCGCCACCGCCCACGCCCTGACGGTCGCGGCGGTGCCGTTGATGCTGGAGCACTCCGGTGGCGGCAGCATCATCAACATCACCTCGACCATGGGCCGGCTGGCCGGACGCGGCTTCGCCGCCTACGGCACCGCCAAGGCGGCGCTGTCGCACTACACCCGGCTGGCCGCGCTGGACCTGTGTCCGCGCATCCGGGTCAACGCCATCGCGCCGGGATCGATCCTGACCTCCGCGCTGGACGTGGTGGCCTCCAACGACGAGCTGCGCGAGCCGATGGAGAAGGTAACGCCGATGCGCCGCCTCGGCGATCCCGTCGACATTGCCGCTGCCGCAGTGTATTTGGCTTCCCCGGCCGGCAGCTTCCTGACCGGCAAGACGCTAGAGGTCGACGGCGGCCTCACCTTCCCGAACCTCGACATCCCCGTCCCGGACCTGTGAGGAGCCACTGATGGCCATACCCGTCGTTCAACTGGGCACCGGCAACGTAGGCATCCACGCGCTGCGCGCCCTGATCACCAACCCCGAATTCGAGCTCACGGGTGTCTGGGTCTCATCGGATGCCAAGGCGGGCAAGGACGCGGCAGAGCTTGCCGGGCTTGCGGATTCGACCGGCGTGTTAGCCAGCACCGACCTGGACGCCGTCCTCGCCACCGGGCCGCAATGTGCGGTGTACAACGCGCTGGCCGACAACCGGCTGCCCGAGGCGCTGGAGGACTACCGGCGCGTCCTGGCGGCCGGGATCAACATCGTCGGCAGCGGCCCAGTGTTTTTGCAATACCCGTGGCAGGTGATCCCCGAGGATCTCATTAAACCCTTGGAAGACGCAGCGCGCGAAGGGAATTCGAGCCTGTACGTCAACGGGATCGACCCGGGTTTCGCGAACGATCTGGTGCCACTGGCATTGGCCGGGACCTGTCAGAGCATTCAACAGATTCGCTGCATGGAGATCGTCGACTACGCCACCTACGACAGCGCCGCGGTCATGTTCGACGTCATGGGGTTCGGAAAGCCGATGGACGACATCCCTATGCTGCTGCAGCCCGGCGTGCTGAGCTTGGCGTGGGGATCGGTAATCCGGCAATTGGCTGCGGGCCTGGGTGTTTCGCTCGACGAGGTCACCCAGACGTACATTCGCGAGCCGGCGCCCGAAGACTTCGACATCGCGTCGGGCCACATCCCCAAAGGCAGCGCTGCGGCGCTGCGCTTCGAGGTGTTCGGAATGGTCAACGGCGACCCTGTCGTCGTCGTGGAACACGTCACCCGATTGCGAGAGGATTTGTGCCCCGACTGGCCACAGCCGGCCCAGGAAGGCGGTTCCTACCGCATCGAGGTCACCGGCGAGCCGTCCTACGCCATGGACATCTGCCTGAGCAGCCCCAACGGCGATCACAACCACGCCGGACTGGTCGCAACCGCCATGCGGGTAGTCAACGCGATCCCTGCGGTGGTGGCCGCGCCGCCCGGCATCGTGACGACGCTCGACCTGCCCCTGATCACCGGCCGGGGCCTGTACGTTCCGGGGTGAAGCCGCATTAACAATTAGGTAAGTGTTCGGCTAACCTCACTTTTATATTCGGGTAAGTGAAGTGAGGGTCGATCCGTTGGCGCAAGGCACCCAGGCCTCGCTCAAGACGAGCTGGTATTTGCTCGGTCCTGCATTCGTCGCCGCCATCGCCTACGTCGATCCCGGAAACGTCGCGGCCAACGTCAGCGCCGGCACCCAATTCGGCTACCTCCTGTTGTGGGTCATCGTCGCGGCCAATGTGATGGCCGGCCTGGTGCAGTATCTGTCGGCGAAACTCGGGCTGGTGACGGGACATTCGCTGCCCGAGGCAATCGGCACGCGGATGAGCCGTCCGCTCCGGCTCACTTTCTGGGCGCAAGCCGAAATCGTGGCAATGGCAACCGATGTGGCCGAAGTGATCGGTGGCGCAATAGCCTTGCGCATCCTGTTCGGTTTGCCGCTACCGCTCGGCGGGGTGATCACCGGGGTCATTTCGCTGCTGCTGCTGACGATCAGGGATCGCCGCGGGCAGCTTCTGTTCGAACGCGTCATCACGGGCTTGCTGCTCGTCATCGCCGTCGGATTCGCGGCCAGTTTCTTCGTGGCCACGCCACCGCCCGAAGCCGTCATCAGCGGATTGGTGCCTCGTTTCCGTGGCACCGAAAGCGTGCTGTTGGCCGCGGCGATCTTGGGTGCCACCGTGATGCCACATGCGGTGTACCTGCACTCGGGTCTGGCCCTGGACCGGCACGGGCATCCCGAGGCGGGCCAACACCGACGCTGGTTGCTCCGCGTAACCCGGGTGGACGTCGTGCTGGCCATGGCGGTGGCCGGGACGGTGAACGCGGCGATGCTGCTGGTCGCCGCCATCAACCTGCAGGGCCGCGAAACCACCGGCTCCATCGAGGGTGCGTACTCCGCCGTCCATAACACGTTAGGCGTCGCGATCGCGGTGCTGTTCGCCATCGGATTGCTGGCGTCCGGGTTGGCGTCGGCATCGGTGGGCGCCTACGCCGGCGCCATGATCATGCAGGGATTGCTGCACCGCTCGATCCCCATGCTGGCGCGGCGATTAATCACGCTGTGCCCGGCCGTGGCGATCCTGGCGTTCGGTGTCGATCCCACGCGAACCTTGGTGCTCTCGCAGGTCGTGCTGTCCTTCGGCATCCCGTTCGCTGTGCTTCCGCTCATCCGGTTGACCAGCAATCGCACACTGATGGGTACCGACGCCAACCACCCCGTCACGACGGCTATTGGCTGGACGGTCGGAGTAATGATCAGCGCGCTCAACATCGCGCTGATTTGGCTGACGTTGACCGGCTGAGCATCCGCGCAAGGTTGTCTCGCGGACGATCTGCCTAGATATGCACTCCGGATCCGGCCGTGAGGCCCGTTTCATTCATGTGTCCCCATCCGCGCCCGGGCCGCTACGAAAACGTCTTCAAAAAATGGTCCGAGTCCCCTCCGGTGCTTCCTCCTACCTATGACAACGGCCCACCCGGGGCCGAGACCTACACAAAGGAGCACCTGATGACAACCGACCACGACTTCGATCCAACCGCACTTGCACCGCGCGGAGAAGAACCCACCGCGGCGTACGCCTGGGCGTCGAGCCCGCTCGGCGACCCGACCGATTCGGCCTCACACCTTCCGTCAGAGCACGAGTTTCCGCTTGCGCCCGACCAGATCGCCCCCGAGCCCCAGCCGAAGTCCATCAACAAGACAATGGTGGCCGCCGGCCTGATCGGCCTGATCAGTGCGGGCACCGCGCTCGGCATCGCCCTGTCAGGCGGCTCCTCGCAGCCGCAGCACGTCGCGGTCGCGGACCATGCCCACGCAGAAGTCGTGGAGCCGGTCGGCGTAACGGTCATAAATCATGGCAAACGCGCCTCGATCACCCGTCGCCGCCGCGCGGGCCAACTCCGCATCGCTGACGATGTCCCAATTGGACAGTGCGGTTGTCACGTCGCTTCCCCAACCATGAGGCGCCGGTGCCGGTTCTGTAAGGACCGGCGCTGCGAATAAGTGTGCGCGCACGCGGGTGAAATGGCACGAGAAAATTCCAGCTCTCCGACGGGAAAGCGGGTGAGGCCGGGATCAAATCCCGGCCCCTCCCCGCGGGAGGACCTCATTGGCAGACGCCCTGCACAAGGTGGTGCGGAGGCAGGCACAGCGAAGGTGGCGCCGGTATCGGTGTCAGCTTCGTGGGTGTAGTCAGTTTCGGTGGCGGCGGCGGTGGCAGCTTCGGCGGCGAAGGCGGTGACGGTTGCTGCGGTGGCTGAACCGGCACCCATACAGGCGGTGGTGGGGCGGTTTGGACGACAAATTGCCGCGGGGGGGCGGGGCGGGGGACGGGGACACATGATCACGAGA